>NZ_JAJDMK010000476.1:0-209 GCF_020593575.1 Holdemanella sp. DFI.5.55 | reverse complement strand
CGCTGGTCCTGCTGGGATGACCGCGGCTCTGTATGCCTCAAGAGCCAACTTGTCCGTTTTGATGCTGGATCGCGGGATTTATGGCGGTAATCTGAATAACACGGCAGCAATTGAAAACTACCCCGGCTTTAAGACGGTTCAGGGACCTGAACTGGCACAGGATATGTATCAAGGGGCGACGCAGTTTGGTGCCCAATATGCTTATGGTA
>NZ_JAJDMK010000475.1:0-209 GCF_020593575.1 Holdemanella sp. DFI.5.55 | reverse complement strand
AATGGCATCATCAGCAGCTGATCTTACCATTTTGGAATTTAAAACGACAGCAGCCTGACTATCAAAAAAGACGGCTTTTTGGCCCCAAATCGGGAAAAAGTCGTCAAGATGTCTGGCAGATTTTAATTTGGCAGACTCAGCAGCTGCAGCGACAGATTCGTTTGGCAACGCCGCGGCTTTGTGAATTAGCCAATCAAACCTATCTAATG
>NZ_JAJDMK010000474.1:0-210 GCF_020593575.1 Holdemanella sp. DFI.5.55 | reverse complement strand
GTGATTTTCACTATTATTATACCTATTGTTAACTGTTTATTTTTTTACAATTCACTATTCACAATTCATCATTTACATTGTATTAGTTTATTTCAAAAGAAAACAGCGCATCCGCGTTCAAAACTGAACATTGGATGCGCTGTTATTAATTCAACAGTATTAGGCAGCTGCTGATTCTCTCTTTACCAATCATCTAATCACGATTTTAAC
>NZ_JAJDMK010000473.1:0-210 GCF_020593575.1 Holdemanella sp. DFI.5.55 | reverse complement strand
GTCGTTACGTTAGCGGCACTGATTTTTAAAACGGCCAGATCAGTCGTTGAGTCCGTACCAACCAGTTCAGCCTGGACCTTCTTGCCGTTGCTCATGATCACCTGCAGCGCGCTGGCCCCAGAAACCACGTGATTGTTGGTAACGATATAGGCGGCGTTGCCTGACTTCTTATAGATTACCCCTGAACCTTCACTGACCGTCTGCAGCGAA
>NZ_JAJDMK010000472.1:0-211 GCF_020593575.1 Holdemanella sp. DFI.5.55 | reverse complement strand
ATCAACGTGAATATATCGATATTGAATATCATACTGATACCCCGCCACGGCCTAATTTAAGACAACAGTTTGAAGATGTGTTGCCTAAAGAGCGCTATCGTCTGGTTAAAATTTCACGCCAGTATAAAAATAATGACCAGCAAAATCATGCTACAAAAATTCAGCTGGAGCCGCCAACGCCAGAAAAATTATTTGAACAAATTTGGCAAAA
>NZ_JAJDMK010000471.1:0-211 GCF_020593575.1 Holdemanella sp. DFI.5.55 | reverse complement strand
AAAATTATCGGCTTCCGGCCCGCTAAACGCCTGAGCCGCTTTAAAGGCTTCGGCACGCTCCTGCTCCAGGGTGCCGGGAAAATCAATACGTGGCTTTAAGGGTTCCGTCATCGCAATTTATCTCCAATCAAAAACTCCAGCGCCGCATCCAGGCGAATGTGCGGCAACGGCTGGTCAACATTCATTGTTTGTGGGCGAAACGCTTCGAACT
>NZ_JAJDMK010000470.1:0-211 GCF_020593575.1 Holdemanella sp. DFI.5.55 | reverse complement strand
ATGGAACCGAATTTGTCTCATTACTTGATTTGTCACCAGAAATCCGCAAACAGACGATTTTGGTTAATGGGATGTCTAAGACCTACTCAATGACTGGCTGGCGCGTTGGCTATGCCATTGCTGACGAGCAGGTAGTCAAGGGCCTGAAGACGTTCTTGAGTCATGCAGCCGGCAACATGGCAGCCGTCAGTCAATATGCCGCTTTGGCAGC
>NZ_JAJDMK010000469.1:0-211 GCF_020593575.1 Holdemanella sp. DFI.5.55 | reverse complement strand
CACCAAGACAGATTGATGCCCCGCATTTGACCAGCCGCGCGAATCGTTTTAACCGCCATTTTAATCCGTGGAATCAGATTGACGGCTGCCAGCGTTCCATAAGCAAACTTACTGGGCAGATGCAGATTTTGTTCCAAAGAGCGGGTGAGCTCCAGTGGACTGGTGGTCTGCGTAATAGCCGCGCCGGTAAAAACGTAGACATAGATTCGTG
>NZ_JAJDMK010000468.1:0-211 GCF_020593575.1 Holdemanella sp. DFI.5.55 | reverse complement strand
CAACGACAGGACTTTTTTTAGTTATCGCAGTATAATATACATATTCACTTCCTTAGCACCCGCCCTTCTGTTCTAACACCTAATTGAACAAAGTAATTTATAATTAATTACTAATGAGTGCTAAAGAATTCATTAATTACCAGTCAATTAGCGTTTCTAACCAAGGAAAACTGCTAAAATGTCTAAAAGCTTTTAGACATGTAAGCTTTTA
>NZ_JAJDMK010000467.1:0-211 GCF_020593575.1 Holdemanella sp. DFI.5.55 | reverse complement strand
GGCCGATGGTAAACGCTTTTAGGATATCGATACCACCAATAGTTTTACTAACTTTTTGAATGTAAATACTTGTGAAAACGATTGCACTAAGGTATAGTTATTTTTCGTAAAGTTTTTAACTACTTTTATCGAAATTTTTAAGAGAGGGAGATTTTGATTATGGCTTATCTTATTGCTTTAATTCCAGCGTTGGGCTGGGGTTTTATGCCAC
>NZ_JAJDMK010000047.1:0-18226 GCF_020593575.1 Holdemanella sp. DFI.5.55 | reverse complement strand
TTCCTCCATTTAATTTCTTTATGTATATATCTTCTCTTAAATTATATGATTAAATGTTTATTTTTTCAATTCGAATATGATTAATTAAAACGAATATAAAAAAAAACAAACAATATAAATATATGTATTGTATTTTTAAGGGTTTTATATTATATTTGAATTAGAGATAGCGCTATCCTTGAAAAAGGAGAACAAATGTATGAAAAGAGTAATTTGTTTTTTTACTGCCATGTTACTGTGCATGCATGTTATTCCTATATGCGCAGATGAAGGTGTTTCTGATACAATTGAATGTTCGAGTCAAGAAAAAGAAGCTATTACGGAGGTGATAAATCAAGATTCATATTATATAGAGCATTCTTACTTATATGACACCAATTCAAAAATGAAAAAGTTATTAGAGACAGATTATGGTGAAGTTTTTACAATCGTATACTCTCAAAAGGATTCAAATCAAAACAAGTATGGATATTTACTATATATTTTGAGTAGTGATTTCAGAATAATTGAATGTATAAAAAGTTCATACAATGAAGGGATTTTTAACGTTGAATCCGAAGTTACTGGAGAAAGGGAAACTTTTGTAAATGATGCTGTTTATGCAAGAAGTAGTGATTGTAGGACTTGGACTTGCACAAAGTATGATAACTATCCAGGAAGTTTTAGCGCAGTCTGCGCTGGCTCTATGGGTACTGCTTGTGCAATGGTAGCTACAGTTACAAAACTTGGAGGATTGGTATGTGCTGCAGGGATTGTAGTGGCATGTTATGCTCCGCCATATAAAATTTGTAATACAGGAATGTGGAGACCGGTATGCAAGTATTGAAAAAAAGAATACCTAAATTAATAGCCTTAACAATAATTATTGCTTTATTACTTGTGTGTTCTGTAAATAATTTGCATAAAGAAAAATATAAATGGGCAATTACGACTTATCCTAAAGTAACTGAATTATGTAAATCTAATACAAATGGATATGTGATTTTCAAAAAAAATACTTGCGAATATTGTGATAGATTTTTAAAAAAGTTTAAAGCATTAGCTAAAGAAGAAAACATAAATGTGTTAATAGTAGAAACATCTGAAATGTCTAAAAGTGAAAAGAAGGAATGTAAAAGAGTATTCAATACACAGTATGTACCATCTACGTTTAGAATTAAGAAAAATGAAATACAAGATCAACTTATAGGAGATTGTTCTAAAGATGAGATACGAAAATTTATCGAAAAGACTAAATAAATATATAATATTATTTTTAATAATGGATTTTATTATAATTATGATTGATTTCTTAAGCTGTCATGATTATTCTAAATTCTTGTTTCTCATATTAACAATATTCATTATTAATACTTTATTTTTCGATTTTTGTAAAAAACAAATTGCTTATACCAAAATATCGATATTTTATATTTGGCAATTTAATGATGAAAATGCAATCTTTGGATATATAAAGTTATTAGTCTTGATTTTGATTAGTATTTGTTATTTTGGTTTTTATGATTATAGCGTTGTATCGATGATAATCTTAGCGCTTATTGGTATCTGTGTTATGTTGATTTTGATAAGAAGAATATTAAAATTTAGGAGGAAATTATGACTTTAACAAACAACAATATAATAAAAAGATTTATTTATTCTGTGATTTCAATGATTATGGTAACATGTCTTTGTATAATGCCAACGTTTGCTGCGGGTAGAAAGCTTGTTGGTAAGTCAGCGAGTGGTGCATTTACATGGGCAGGATATAGATTTACTTATTCATTTAATGCCACTGCTGGTTTAAGTTACAATAATTCGAATAATATTACATCTATTTCAGATTTGTCATTTTCTAATATAGTTTGTACACCATCAAGTCCGGCTGTAACTGGATCAATAATCCCTAAACAAACTAGCAAAACGTATTCTGGTAAAACAGCTACATATGTTGTGACATTAACGAGAACAGCATATGGATTTTATACGGATAAAGTGAATTATACATTTACATATCGTACGACAGATGCTGGTAGACCATATTCTTTGGATAAAGATCAGCTGGTTTTGATTGATGTTGTTGAAGGACAACCATATGATATTCAAATTCTTCAATAAAAAACAATTTTGTTATCATGATAATGAACAGAGGTGGTGTAGTATATGACAGACGAGCAGAAAAAGATGATTGAAAAATTGAATGAAGATAATCGTAAATTAAATAATGTGAATAAGGGAATGAAAGAGTACGCTAAATACAAATTAGTCGTAGGGATTATCGTAGTTATTATAATAATCGTTTTATATTTTATACAACTTAGCACTTGATTTACGGATGTACAACAACACAAATATATGATGGATAATAAAAGAGTATCACTTGTTTATGGTGATACTCTTTGACTATTTATCTCTCATTTTCATCAACATAGATACACTCAAAGCCCATGTTCATCTTCTTTGGAAAATAATCTTTTACTAGATAATACTCAGTATCTCGATTGAAGACGATGTGGTAGTTGACCGGATTTAGGTTTGTTGTACATAGTCTTTGAAGACCAAAGAATAATACACTGGATATGTACTTTCTTTCATTGGCAAACGTACGGGCAATTGTGTCTCTGCCGTATTCTTCTTCATCCTTTAACTTACCTTTGTAGTAGAACTCCCAAAAGTCAACTTTTAGCTGATCCCAATCTTCCACTACAGTTAATCCGTTACCGGATCTTTTTTTATGCAGTATGCCAGCATAGTTGGCAGTACGAGTATTTGATATTTTTGTATCAAGACGAATATCTATATTGGAAATCCATCCTTCACATGTTTTCTTACCGATATATAGAAGGGCAGTTTTTGTACATGCGTCTGATAAATCATCATCTTTTAAATTGTCATAGAATACTTCCTGTTTTGATTTGCCTGTGTATTTTGAAAACAAAGCCAACTGTTTAGGATTCATAAGTCTACCATCTTCATTTACTAGAGTATTCAATGTTTTATAGTTGATTCCTACCTGTTCAGCAAGTTGTTTCATGTTTAAATTTTTTTCTGAACATAAAGAATCTATATAGGATTTTACAGACATAGGACCCCTCCAAATCTATAGATATATTAACATGGTAAAGTATATAAAAAAAGATATCCGGAAATATACTCATTATGCAGTTGCGATTTCCGGATTAAATGGTATGATAAATATGAAAGTTATAAGTCGTATTTATAAATAACTTTCTAGAAAGGGGAAATTCAAAATGGAAAAGTTATATTGGGGACCCACGGATGTGGCAGCCTATGCGAACATCAGCAAATCCAAGGCATACCAATTCATTCAGGTTATGAAGGATGAGTATGAGCTGGATGAACGGCGACTTTTAAAAGGAAAAGTTCCGGTTGTGATCGTGAAGGATTTTTTTGATTTTAAGGTAGAAAAAAAGGCTTAATTTGGCTGGAACCAAATTAAACCGGAGGCATGTAATATACCCCTAAGCACGTATATTATAGCACATTATGCAAAATGTGGCCTCCTTTTTATCTTTTTTTGGAGGCTTTTTGAATGCTTGTTCAGAAAGTCTGTTTCGTAATGAGGTAAAAGGAGTTTTTTTATGGAAAATAATAAGAAGATTAAACCCAATTCCTATTATTCTATTCAATATTGGATGATAAATGAATTGGGGTTAAAAGGATTGGAATTGAGTATTTATGCGATTATCTATGGATTTTCGCGTGATCATTGTGGTGCATTTACAGGCAGTCGTAGTTATTTGGCAGATTTTACAAATTCAACTAAAGCTGGTGTGGATAAATCTTTAAAAAGTTTAATACAAAAGAATTTGTTAGAGAAGAAAGACTTTGTAAATCATGGTATTAAAAATTGTATTTATGTCGCAAAAGAGGTGGCAAACTTAGTTAGCTACCAGTCAACAGAGTTAGGTGGGGTGGCAAACTCAGTTAGCCAGGGTAGCCAACTCAGTTGTCCTAATAATATAGAAGATAATACTCTCTCTTTGGAAACAAAGCATTTTGGACTTTATGGAAATGTTATTCTGAATGGTGAACTGTATGATCGATTGCTTATTGAATCGGAAGAATATGCGGATGAATATATCAATAGACTGGATTCACATATTGAAATGCATCAACTTCACAAACAGTATTCTGCATATGCTCCTAATCAGTTCTTTATCAAGATCTTTGACATGCTACGAAGAGACGGGCATGTGGAGGTGTAGTCTATGTCTGTAAAACGTTTAGGAAATAAGAAATACGAAATTCGTGGATCTGTACCCACTTCAACTGGAAAGTATCATAGATATTCTTTTCGAAAGACTTTTAATTCCATCAATGATGCGCGTGAGTTTGAATTGAAATATAAAGAATCTTTTAATGCAGAAACACACGCTTTTGAAAGTCATTCTTATACATTGAAAGAGTTTATTGACGTATATGATCTGGCTAAGGCAAATCAATTAAAATCAAGCACAAAACAAAGTAATACATATATTTCAAAATACTTTGAAGCTTTGTATGATGAAAAGATTCAATCTCTAACATCTGGACAGATCAAACAGATTACGGATGCTGCATTTAAAAAGGCTTGAGTGAAGAATATGTAAATAAGATGCTGACGTATTTGAATAAGATATTTAACTATGGATTAGAAATGGGATATGTACAGTTTAATCCTGTCAAAAAAATTCCCAAATACAAAAGACCGGACAAGATCATTGATGAAGATGATTTCTATACTCCGGATGAATTTGAGCAGTTCATTCAATGTTTTCCAAAAAATAAAGAAAACGGAGAATACGTCTGTTATGTCATTGTGAATCTTTTGTATTTTATGGGATGTCGATTTGGCGAATGTGTTGCACTAACAATGAACGATATTGATATGGATAAGGGGACAATTCGATTCAATAAGACAGTAGCTAGGTATGTGCAGGGAAGATCGTATCTGGTTACTCCGCCAAAGACAAGGAACAGTATTCGAACGATAACGATGCCCAAACGAATGAAATGCATCATGCAGGAATATTTGGATTGGTACAAAGACTTGTACTGCATCACAAAAGAGACATTTTTGTTTGGAGTGGACAGACCCGTTCTTGCGAAAGTTGTGAAGAAGCGTATGGCAATCGCTTGCGAAAGATCAGGAATTCGCATGATCAAGATTCATGGGTTTAGACGAAGCAATGCATCACTTCTATGTAATGCGAATGCACCTGTATCCTTGGTCGCAAAACGCTTGGGTCATACACAAACGGAATGTTTGAAGACTTACGTTAAGTTCTTCAATAATTCCGAGCAGGATCTGATCGACATCATTGATTCTCAATTCGAATGATGTCGCTAAAAGCTCAACGCAGTTGCCCGTCATTGAACTTCATTACCGCCTTTAGTGCGGTAGTGGGGTTCAATAGGGAAGGGCATTACCATCAAGCTGGTAATTATGGCAAGCAAGGCTTGCTCAAAAGAATGTGTGGAAATAATTAATGAACAATAATAAGGGGGATACGTAAATGAATCGATTTAAATTATATTTAAATGATACGAATACCGAAAATCAAAAGAAATGTGTAAAAATACTTTTTAAACATTTTAATGGTACTTATCGAAATACATATAATGGCAATTTGGAAGTGATTATTGAAGAAAAAGCATCGACTTCTGGAAGACCTAAGAAAAAACTTCCTGGTGTGGATGTTCTTAGAGCAGAAAAGAAGGAAATGACTTTTGAACAGATGTGTAAAAAATATAATGTTTGTCGTACAACATTGTATAAAATATTAAAATCGGGTGATTTGCATGAATGAAGTGTCGGTTACGATTACGGCTGGCGAAGGATGTGAAGAACATAATCATGGCTTGGAGTATCGCTCGAAACTGGAGCATACGCATGATACGGGCAAAGATACAGTGATTGAGCTTGTGCCTTATGAAAAAAGCTACAAGGAACAAATTAATGAATTGATGAAACCATATATTAAAGAACGTAATGATTATACTCTGAAACGCAAGGCTGCCGCTTGGGATCGATATAATAGTGGTCAAATTAAGACAAAGCCACGTAATCGGGATTATCCATTGATTGGCAATGATTATTATACGCAGCATCTACATGATCAGATGCGAAATCCAAAAACGAATAAAATGGAACAAATAAAGATGTTTCGTTCATTAATCATTGGCTTGGGAGATAAAAGTGATCGTGAAAATGGCAAGATAACGAAAGAACAAGCACTTCATATTTTTAATGAGTTTCTTGTAAAATTTAAAGAGGATTTTCCATACTTTCATATCTTAGGTGCCACTGTACATTTGGATGAATCTGGATTCTATCATATGCACCTCGATTTTAAACCTATTTATGAACGTGCAGAAGATATGGAATATATTCAGAAGCATGGCGGAGGATTGCGCTGTGGTACGGGTTTGGATGAAACATTAGCACGAATGGGATATAACCCGGAACAGTCTATAATAAATGAGAGAGATAAAGTTCCGATTTTATTTAATGCGATGCGAAATAAGATGTATAAAAATATGGAAACCATAATGAATGAGAATGGTTTATATTTGATGTATGGTGCTACAAGTATTAAGGAACCAGAAAAAGATGCGTCGATAAATATGCCGTTAAGTCAGTGGCAGGATACAAAGGATAAGACATTAGAAATGCAGCACAATATAAATGTCGCAAAGGATTTTTTGAAACAAGACACTGTGGATGAAAAGAATATTGTGTATGCGTACGAACGATTGGAAAATGTATCTTCACAATTAACCGAAATGGAGAATTCACCAAAATCCAGGTTGAATAAGAATAAGATCGTCGTTGAATATCATGTGTTTGATCAGCTTACAACGTTTATTCATGAACTAAAGTCAATGATTGGGGCGTTGTTGAAACGTATCAAATTGTTGAGTGATAAAATAGATAATTTGAAAGATGAGAATAAGACGCTAAATAACAAGCTGGATAGTACAAAGAATGAATTGGTTCAGTATAAGAATGACAATAAGTTATTGAAGATTAGACTAGATGATGTGAAAGAACAGAATTCAGTTTTACAGACTAAAGTGAATGATCATAACCATAGTATGTTGACAATGAGTAAGAAGCTGAATAAGTCTGAAGCTAGAAATATTGCACTGACTCGATTTGTGAAAGAAACAACGAGAAATCAGATTCACTTAAAAAATGGACAAAGCATTACGGTATATGATGCAATAATAAATAAACTAAGTCCTGAAGATAAGACAAGGGTTAGAAAAACAATGGATTTAGAGGGAAATAAAAACAGTCGAAATCGATGAAAAAAAGCGGATAATTTACTATCCGTTTTTAATATGCTTTGAAAAATTTTTGCGATTTTTTTGCGAAATTTGTTTAGAAAAACACTTGTTTTAGTGACTTATATAGATAAGGAATATAACCATAATGTGAGAATATGCTTTAAATAAGGTATAAAAAAAGCACCTGGCAAATGCTAGGTGCAATCTTTGACAAATGGTGGTCTCAGTCGGAATCGAACCAACGACACAAGGATTTTCAGTCCTTTGCTCTACCAACTGAGCTATGAGACCACATGGTTGCGGGAGAAGGATTTGAACCAACGACCTCCGGGTTATGAGCCCGACGAGCTACCAGACTGCTCTATCCCGCGATGTGAATTAATTAAGATGGCGCAGAAGCTGGGATTCGAACCCAGGCGCCGCTCGCACGACCTACCGGTTTTCAAGACCGGACCCTTCAGCCACTTGGGTACTTCTGCATATGTATAATTGGTGGACCCTGTAGGACTCGAACCTACGACCCGCCGGTTATGAGCCGGATGCTCTGACCAACTGAGCTAAGGGTCCAAGTTAAACTCGTTGGTGGCTGGAGTGAGACTCGAACTCACGACCTTCCGGGTATGAACCGGATGCTCTAGCCAACTAAGCTACCCAGCCGAATTAAATAAAATAATGGTCGGGATGACAGGATTTGAACCTGCGACCCCTTGATCCCAAATCAAGTGCACTACCAAGCTGTGCTACATCCCGATATTTTTAGAAAAAAATAAATGGCGCGCCCAGCAGGAATCGAACCCACAACCTTTTGATCCGTAGTCAAACGCTCTATCCAGTTGAGCTATGGGCGCATTTATTTCAACTGAGCTTTTGTGTCTCGCTCAGTGCCCATTAAATATACCATCACTTTAAAATGATTGCAAGCACTTTTTTAAAATTTTTTTATTTTTTTTAATTTCGTGTTTTTACACTTATATACGTAGTATAATTACCTATATATTAAGTAAGAAGAAGGAGATTTAAATCATGAGTAACATTGAATCAGTAAAAGGACACTTAATCGTATCTTGTCAGGCACTTCCAGATGAACCTTTACATTCATCTTTTATTATGGGACGTATGGCTAGAGCGGCTAAATGGGGAGGCGCTAAAGGTATTCGTGCTAATACTGTAGAGGATATTAATGAAATTCAAAAAGAAGTTGATTTACCAGTTATTGGAATTATTAAAAGAGTATATGGGGACTGTCCAGTATTTATTACACCTACAATGAAAGAAATTGATGAATTGATTGAAGGGGCACATCCAGAAATCGTTGCCTTAGATGCAACTTGTCGTGTTCGTCCAGATGGAAGAACTTTAGATGAATTGTATGCTGATATTCGTGCTAAGTATCCAGAACAAAAATTAATGGCAGACTGCTCTACATTAGAAGAGTGTCTTCATGCCGCTCAATTAGGCTTTGATTTTGTAGGAACAACATTAGTTGGATATACAGAAGAAAGTAAGGGCGACAAAGTTGAAACAAATGATTTTGAGTTAATGCGTAAATATTTAGAACAATCAAACGTACCAATGATTGCCGAAGGAAATATTGATACACCAGAAAAAGCACGCCGTGTATTAGAACTTGGATGCTTTAGTGTTGTAGTAGGATCTATTATTACTCGTCCTCAATTAATCACAAAACGATTTGTAGATTGCATCGAGGGATAAATATGTTAAAGAAGGAACAATTAGAAAAATTATTAGAGCGTTGTATGGCTTCTTCTTGTGATTTTGCCGAAATCTTTGAAGAAGAAGGTACAACTGAATCTTTATCCATGTTAAATGGAAAATTAGAAGATACAAACGTATTGATTCGTGCTGGTATTGGAATTCGTCTATATAAAGGTGTGCAATCTGTATATGGATACACAA
The DNA here is from genome assembly GCF_020593575.1 of Holdemanella sp. DFI.5.55. Taxonomy (NCBI): domain Bacteria; kingdom Bacillati; phylum Bacillota; class Erysipelotrichia; order Erysipelotrichales; family Erysipelotrichaceae; genus Holdemanella; species Holdemanella sp. DFI.5.55. The sequence continues at coordinate 9,034 of NZ_JAJDMK010000047.1, read as the reverse complement.
ATGAAACAAATGAAGAATCATTAAATGCCTTAGTGGATGATTTGCGTGGAGGATTTGGCATAGAATCTAAATCTGTATCGATCTCTTTGGTTGAAGAAACTCATGAAAATCTTCATCCAATCAAGGAAAATCCTGTCAAAGCTTCATTAGAAACGAAAGTTTCCTTAATGATACGTGCAAGTGATGCGGCAAAGGCATATTCAGATCAAATTCAAAAAGTATCTGTAGGGTTGGCAAGTGTATGTCAAAATGTACAGATTTCAAATAGTGAAGGAAGACTCGTACATGATACAAGAATTCGTTGTCGTATGTCTGTATCCTCTTTTGCCCAAGATGGTCAAAACTTGCAATCGGGCTATGAAGCACCAGGTGCAAGTAAAGGCTTAGAATTCTTTGAAGAAAGAACACCAGAATCTATTGGACAAGAAGCAAGTCGTATTGCATTAGTATTATTAGAGGCGAAAGATTGTCCATCGGGAAAAATGCCGGTCATTATTGATAATGGCTTTGGCGGTGTTATTTTCCATGAAGCTTGTGGACATGCTCTAGAGGCAAGTTCAGTCAGTAAAAATCAGAGTGTATTCTGTAATAAATTAGGTCAAAAAGTCGCAAGTGATAAAGTTACAGCTATTGATGATGGCACAATTCCAAATGCGTGGGGCTCACAAAACGTCGATGATGAGGGTAATCCCCAACAAAAACGTGTATTAATTGAGAATGGTATTTTAAAGAGTTATATGATAGACCGCTTGAATGGTCGAAGGATGGGTCTTGAATCGACTTCAAGTTCGCGTCGTCAGTCTTATAAATTTGAACCAACTTCACGTATGACAAATACATATATTGCGGCTGGAAATGATGATTTTGACCAAATGTTTGAAGGAATTAAGCGAGGACTATATGCGAAGAAAATGGGGGGTGGAAGTGTAAATCCACAAACCGGAGAATTTAACTTTGCCGTATTAGAAGGTTATTTAATTGAAGATGGCAAGATTTCGTATCCAGTAAAAGGGGCTTCTTTGATTGGTAATGGTGCGGATATCCTATTTAATATTGATCGCGTTGGTAAAAACTTAGAGCGTGGACAAGGTATGTGTGGCTCTAGTTCTGGTTCAATTCCTACCGATGTAGGTCAGCCAGCCATTCGTGTTTCACAAATTACAGTAGGAGGTACGGCCAATGAATAAACAAGTATGGATTGAGAAAGCACTTGGCCTAGGTATTCAGGAATTTGAAATCTATCAATCTACAACGGTTGAAAAAGAAATGACTTGGTTTCAAGGCCAAATGGACACTTTAGTATCCAGTAAAGTGACAGGTACAAGTATTCGTGGAATTGTAGATGGAAAAATGGCCAATATGGCATTGGAAGAAATAGATGATTCTATGTGTGAAACTGTTTTAAAGTCACTGATTGCACAAGCACATATTATTTCAAATGAAGAAACCGATTCATTAAGAAAACCAGAACCAATTGAGTACGTAAAAAAAGATGTGACTTGGAATATGGCTAGTACAGAATATGTGAAGAATATTCTTCAAAGCTTAGAAGCTAAGATTCTAGCCTATGATCCACGTGTCATTCAAGTTGGATATTTAGGATATAGCCAAGGTAGTGGAAGTCGCAGTATTGTGAATAGCTTAGGCATGGATGTACAAGATGCAGATGAAATGCAGTACATTGTTGCCAGTGTTGTCGTTAAAGAAGAGGAAGAAGTCAAGGATGCTAGTTTAGTTGAAGTTGTATATGACTTTGAACAATATGATTTAGATTCATTCGTTTCTCGTGTTTGCGATAAAGCTTTAAATAAATTAAAGGCCACACCAATTCCAAGCTGTACATGTCCAGTCATCTTTGAAAGGGATGCGATGACATCTTTATTTGCCGCCTTTACTGGTTTATTTAATGGGGAATTAATGTATAAGGGAATTTCACCTTTAAAAGATAAGTTTAATGAACAAATTTTCTCTGAACAAATCACAATTATTGATAATCCAAAGAATACGGATTGTTTAAGTATTGCCAATTTTGATGATGAGGGGTGTCCAACTTCTTCAAAAACTTTGGTGGATCACGGAAAATATGTTATGATGCTTCATGACACAAGAAGTGCCAATCGAATGCATACAAATAGTACAGGAAATGGCTTTAAATCGGGCTATGCATCTAGCGTAAGTGTACAGCCAATGAATTGTTACATCGTACCTGGAAATGATAGCTTTGAGGATTTATGTACAAAAATTAAGGATGGCTTTGTCGTACAGAATTTAGCAGGTCTTCATGCTGGACTTGATTTTGTTTCTACAAACTTCTCACTACAATGTTCAGGCTTCTGGGTAAAGGATGGTAAAAGAGATAAGAATGTTACTTTGGTTACCGTCGCAAATAATTTCTTAAATATGATGAAACACGTAATTAGTGTGGGTAACGATTTAGATTGGAGTTATCACCAGGTTGTAAGTCCAAGTATCGCATTTGAAAAGTGTACAATTTCAGGGGAATAATTATGGTAAATGAATTTAAAAATGAAAAACTACAAGAAACATTAATTGTATTTAATAGAGAAAAAACAGATTCAGCGTTTAGAAACTTGTTGGATGCGTTTATTTCGACTAATTTTCTGATTCCAGCACAATGGGATAAAGATCCTTCTCGCAATGAAAAGGGAGTCTTAGTCTTTGAACCAAATACACAATTCCAATTGTCTTTGATTCAAAATGATAAGGGAGATAGTTTCTTTCCTGTCTTCTCAAGTATGGATCAATTGAAAAAATGGGATCAAGATAGTGAAATCCATTCCTTGGTTATGACATATAATCAATATATGCCATTTGTGAAGATGGCATTAAATCAGATTCATGGCATTGTGATCGATCCATTTGGAGCGAATGTTTTATTAGACTGCAACTTATTGGTTGAACTTGATAAAAATCGCGGTTCACAAGTGAGTGAAAATCCAATTCATAAAGGTGATAGTTTAAAGCTTCGCGATCCTATTTCAAGTGTAACAGAACTTCAAAGAGCTATCTGTGAATTTGGTGACTCTCACCCAGACATTCTTTCTATTTATTTGAAAGAAAGAATTGTGAAGGATCAGCCTAGCCACTGGTTCTTAGTTGTAGATATGATCAATGATGATAAACAAACAATTCAAGATTTAGGAAACTTCTGTACGCCTGTAAGTTATGGAAAAGGTTTTGAATTCATGTTTGGCAGTATGGAACTTGCCAAGAAAATTATGGCGGATACAATTCCAACATATGTAAAGATTACAAAGTAATTAAGGTGCAATTCAGCACCTTTTTCTTATATAATAGAAGTATGAAATTACCTGAATATATATTAGAAATCATTCATAAAATAAATGACATTGGATATGAAGCGTATGTAGTAGGTGGATGTGTTCGTGACGATTTATTGAATCGTCCGATACATGATTATGATATTTGCACAAGTGCTAAGCCAGAAGTGATATTGAATTTGTTTGATCGAAGTATTGGTACAGGACTCAAACATGGAACAGTAACGGTTTTATCGAATTCACCCGTTGAAATTACAACCTTTCGTTTAGAGAGTGAATACAAGGATCATCGTCATCCGGACAGTGTGAAATATGTTTCAACAATTGAAGAAGATTTATCAAGACGTGATTTTACTGTGAATGCGATGGCTTATCATCCAAGTCGGGGCTTGATTGATCCCTATAAAGGACAATTCGATCTTAAAGCTAAAGTCATTCGATGTGTGGGTAATCCAGATCGAAGATTTAATGAAGATGCTCTAAGAATGTTGCGTGCCTATCGTTTTTGTGCAAAACTAGGCTTTTCGATGGATGAAACAGTAAAAAAATCCATCGATACAAATGCATCTTTGATTCAATATGTATCTATAGAAAGAATCGTATATGAATTAAAAGAAATCATGGAAACAAATCCACAAGTATTGGCAGATATGACACTTCTTTTAAAACCTGTATTTAATGAGTTGGATTTGGCATTGAGGTGTAGTCAAAACTCAATCTATCACTATACCGATGTCTTGCATCATACTTTAGATGCGATGTGCTATTTAAAACCATATGATGAAACTTTGGCCTTTGCGTTATTACTCCACGACCTAGGCAAAATACAAGTAAAGACAACCGATTCGAATGGAAAGGATCATTTTAAGCATCATGCGAAGGTAGGAAGTGAATTGTCTAAAGAGCTTTGTCGACGTTTTAAACTTACAAATGAACAAAGAAAGTGGATTCCATTCTATGTCTTACATCATGACGATAAATTTACCTGTGATTTAGATTGTATTTATAAGTATCGTGTTACATATCATTTGGATGAAGAACACTTGTTGAACTTGCTTCAAATTCGCTATTGTGATGCGATGGCCCATTCTGAATTAGGGCAAAAATCAGCTAAAGATGTAGAACTTTTCTATGCGTATTACATCCAAAATAGAAATCGTTGTATGAGTATATCTCAACTTGCGTTGAATGGAAAAGATATTATAGAAGCTACAAATTTAAGAGGAAAACAGATTCAAGAAGCTTTGAATATATGTTTAAAATACGCTTTTTATCATCCGGAAAAGAATACGAAAGAAGAATTATTGAATATACTAAAAAATGAGTTATGACTTTTCATAACTCATTTGTGCTAATGTCTTTTTAAAGTTTTTAAAAAACAATGTTACTGTTGTGCTTACCGCAATAAAGTCTGCGATTGGTTCTGCAACAAATACCGCAAAGATATGATCGGATAAGATGTTTGGTAAGATAAAAATCAATGGAATTAAGATAATGATCTTTCTAAAGATAGCTAAGAAAACGGAAATCTTGGCATTTCCAAACGCAATGAAGGTTTGCTGGCAAGAAATCTGAAGTCCCATCAATAATACGCATGCCATATAGATACGAATGGCCCAGGTTGCCATTGTCATCAAGTCTGAATCGTTTGTGAAAATAGAAATAAATACTTGAGGGAATAATTCCACTAGAATCCAGATGATACTTGCGTATGTGAAACAACATAGGGTTTGAAGTAAAAAGCCTTTTTTAACGCGCTGAGCATTTTTAGCACCAAAGTTGTAACTGATGATGGGTTGTCCACCTTGCGTTAATCCTTGTATTGGCATCATTGCAAACTGCATAACACTCGTTAGAATGGTCATACTTCCAATCGCAACGTCCCCACTAAATTTAGATAGTTGCATATTGAAACATAAAGAAATCAAGCTTTCTGTTGACTGCATCACAAAAGGTGCAATACCTAAAGCTAAACTAGGAAATAATAGGCTTGGCACGATTTTAAAATTTTCTTTTTTTAACTTAAGAACCGTCTGTTTACCACTCAAGAAATGAATGACCCAGATTGCACTGATAGCTTGCGAAATAATGGTAGCTAGTGCAGCCCCTTTTACGCCCATATTGAATCCAAAGATAAAGATAGGGTCTAAAATAATGTTTAAGATAGCCCCAATTAAAACGGTCATCATACTTGTTTTAGAGAATCCCTGACAAGAAATAAAGGCATTCATTCCGAGTGTCATTTGGACAAAAATGGTTCCTAAGGCATAAATACCCATATATTGTTTGGCATATACAATTGTTTTTGAACTTGCCTGGAATAATTGTAGTAATGGTGTTTGAAAAGCTAATAAACATACAGTTAGAGTTAATGAAATTATAATCAATGCGATAAAACAGTTACCCATGATTTTTTCGGCAGTAGGATTATCTTGCTTACCCATATATATACTAGCTCTTGGTGCACCTCCCATACCGACTAAACATGCAAAGGCGGATACAATCATAATAATTGGTAAACAAACGCCTACGCCTGTTAGGGCGATGGCCCCTACATCTTGAATGTGACCAATGTACATGCGGTCAACTACATTATAGAGTAAGTTAACAATTTGACTTAAGATGGCAGGAACCGCCAACATAAAGAGTAACTTACCAACTTTTTCATGTCCTAAATCGACTTCGGACGCTGTTGTGAATTTCATTTTATTTTGCTCCTTCTATTTTTTCATTCATTTTATTCATTGTATCAATCATACATTGAATATCTTTTATAGGAATATCCTTGAATAAAACTTGATTGATTTTATCAATCTCAATAGAGATTTTTGCTAATATAGGAATCGCTTCTTCCGTTAATTCAATATAAGAAATCCTTCTGTTTTCTGAAACTTTCTTCAATGTGATCAATCCCTTTTGTTCCAAACTTGTTATACTTCGAGAAACCAAAGCTTTTGAAACACCGAGTACAACACGAAGCTGTGTGCTTGTTGTAATGGATGTGTTGTTTTGTAGTAAAATCAGAATCGAAATTTCATTTGGGGAAAACGTGTATTCTGAAAATCGATCTTTGATTTGTTTGCCGTAATATTCACGCAATCGATTGGATAAACGTAAAAATTCTTCTATAGTCAACATATGCCCTCCTAATGTTCACTTGTGAACAGTTCAATTGTAAACAAGTGACAGAATTCTGTCAACGAATATTTAAAAAATATGATGTACGATAATTGACTACACAAATAATGTGGATATAATTAGACTGATTAGGGAGGAATATGCATGACGTTAAAAGAGTTAAAAATAGGACAGAGTGCATTGATTAAGGCTGTTGGAGGAATGGGTGCATTAAGACAACACTTTCTAGATATGGGAGTTATACCTGGAGCCGAGGTTACAGTTGTAAAGTTTGCGCCTATGGGTGATCCAATGGAATTGCAGATTCATGGCTATGAATTATCGCTTCGTTTAGATGAAGCTGAAAAAATATTGGTTGAATTAATTGATGAGAGAACAAGAAAGCATGAGAGTGCAGAAAATATAAATAACACCGTTCACCCTGGTTTAGGTGAAGATGGTAAATATCATGTAAAGGCAGATGAACATCCTTTGCCAGAAGGAACATGTTTGACATATGCCTTAGTAGGAAATCAAAACTGTGGAAAAACCACTTTGTTTAATCAATTAACGGGATCGAATCAACATGTAGGAAATTTTCCGGGTGTAACCGTCGATCGAAAGGATGGTCCAATCAAAGGGTATCCAAATACAATGGTGACAGATTTACCGGGTATTTATTCGATGTCACCTTATACGAGTGAAGAAATTGTATCGCGTAATTTTGTGTTAAATGATAAGCCTAAGGCTATCATTAATATTGTAGATGCTACAAATATTGAGCGAAATCTATATTTGACTATGCAACTCTTAGAAATGAATGTTCCGATGGTTGTTGCACTGAATATGATGGATGAAGTGTCCAACAATCAAGGTTCGATTGATATCAATGGTATGGAGGCTATGCTTGGAGTGCCAGTTGTACCGATTTCTGCGGCTAAAAACCAAGGTGTTAATGAACTGATTGAACATGCGATTCATATCGCAAAATATCAGGAAAGACCAGGCCGTTTAGATTTTTGTGGAGAAGATGATTTTGGTGGAGCCGTTCACCGTTGTATTCATTCCATCTGTCATTTGATTGAAGATCATGCCAAAAAGGTAGATATTCCTTTGCGATTTGCGGCTAGTAAAATTATTGAAGGCGATAATTTGATTCTTGATCGTTTGGATTTAGATGATAACGAAAAAGAAATGATTGAGCACATTGTGCTTCAAATGGAAAAAGAGCGTGGACTCGATTATAGTGCGGCCATTGCGGATATGCGTTTTTCCTTTATTGAAAAGGTTTGTGAACAAACCGTAGTAAAACCTAAGGAAAGTAAAGAGCGTATTCGAAGTGAAAGAATTGACCGTATTTTAACGGGTAAATATACCGCAATTCCTATGTTTATTGGAATAATGCTGCTTGTATTCTATCTAACATTTAATGTGGTTGGTGCATGGCTTCAAGGCTTATTAGAACTAGGTATTGATTGGATCACACAAGTAGTGGATGCATGGATGACAAGTGCTCACGTGAGTTATGCCGTACATAGTTTAGTGATTGATGGTATCTTTGCGGGTGTGGGTTCTGTCTTATCTTTCTTACCAATCATTGTGACACTATTCTTCTTTTTATCTATGATGGAAGATAGTGGATATATTGCGCGTGTAGCCTTCTTTATGGATAAACTATTAAGAAAGATCGGGTTGTCAGGAAGAAGTATCGTTCCTTTATTGATTGGATTTGGTTGTACGGTACCAGCCGTTATGTCGACACGTACTTTGCCTAGTGAAAGAGATCGGAAGATGACGATTTTGTTGACGCCATTTATGTCTTGTACCGCAAAATTACCTATTTATGCCTTCTTTGTGAATGCATTCTTTCCAAAACAAGGTGGCTTAGTTATGACAGGACTTTATGTTTTGGGTATCGTCGTAGGTGTTTTAGTTTCATTCTTATTTAAAAGCACTTTATTTAAAGGAGAAGCTGTTCCATTTGTGATGGAACTTCCTAACTATCGATTGCCTGGATTAAAGAATGTGAGTCAATTGTTGTGGGAAAAGGCGAAGGATTTCTTACAAAAAGCCTTTACGGTTATTTTTGTGGCAACCGTACTTGTATGGTTCCTTCAAAGCTTTAACCTACAATTCGATATGGTCAAAGATTCAAGTCAAAGTATCTTGGCAATGGTAGCCGGATGGATTGCTCCTGTATTTGCACCATTAGGACTTCAAGATTGGCGTATTGTGACATCTTTAATTAGTGGATTTATGGCTAAAGAAAGTGTCGTTTCTACACTACAAGTATTATTTGTAGGTGGTGTACATAATGCATTAACTACACTATCAGCTGCTTCTTTACTTGTATTCTGCTTGATTTATTCACCATGTGTAGCTGCAATCGCATCCATTAAACGAGAACTAGGCGTAAGATGGGCAGTCGGTGTAGTGGCATGGCAATGTGTACTTGCATGGATTTTAGCTTTTGTAGTTCATGTGATTGGTTCTGTATTATAAGTAGCTTTAATGCTACTTTTTTTTTGAAAAAGGATGGTTTATAATTTTTCCATATCTAAGGGAGCTAACTATATAAAATTCAAGTATTTTTTATGAAAAAGTTTGAAAATACA
>NZ_JAJDMK010000466.1:0-211 GCF_020593575.1 Holdemanella sp. DFI.5.55 | reverse complement strand
CAACGGTCCAGTGATCACCTCGTTGGTCAAACTCCTTGACAAAGCTTTCCAACGCATTCAGCTTAGTCGTATTGACTCCAGTATTAGGCAGCGATAACGCCTGGGTATAGCTGTTATTGGCGTCCATACAGGTATATTCGATTGAAACCAGACCAATATCAGCTGAACAGGTCATATTGAGCTTTTGAGAGACCACGTTCATCGAGTCACG
>NZ_JAJDMK010000465.1:0-213 GCF_020593575.1 Holdemanella sp. DFI.5.55 | reverse complement strand
AGCAGTAGCAACACCAGAAGCATGCGTACGGCGCACTAAAGCCTTCCGGATCGGGTTCAGAATAACAAAACCACTGTCACAGAAGACAGGGATGGATACGATCCAACCCATAATGAGGACGGCAAGAGACGTATTGTTTTTCCCAACAAGCCGAACGACGCAGTCTGCCATCTTGAGTGCAGCCCCGGTCTTTTCCAAAAGGGCACCGACGAG
>NZ_JAJDMK010000464.1:0-213 GCF_020593575.1 Holdemanella sp. DFI.5.55 | reverse complement strand
CCTTAGGCGCAACCCGTTGAACCTCGGGATGGCCGATTTCGGTAGTTTCAAATGGCTTGTAGTCGAGCTGCTTCATCAGATCTTCTGGCAGTTCGCGATTTACATTATTTTTCAATGTAGTTTCCCTCCTCGTCAATCAGGTTGGATGCCTTAGCCAGGCGCATCACCCGTTCAGCACGCAGCACAACTGGACGGTCGACCATTTGACCGTTC
>NZ_JAJDMK010000463.1:0-213 GCF_020593575.1 Holdemanella sp. DFI.5.55 | reverse complement strand
CGACTTTTGGCCTCAAGGTTGCCCGCTGGTACTCTGAAATGAAACGCAACTACGAACGTTTCGAGCACGCGGCCGCTGGCGTTGAAGCCGGTAAGATCTCTGGGGCCGTGGGAACGTTTGCTGAAGTTGACCCACGCGTTGAACAATATGTCTGCGAAAAGCTCGGTCTGCGGGCCCAAGAAGTTTCCAGCCAAGTGCTGCCACGGGATCTGC
>NZ_JAJDMK010000462.1:0-213 GCF_020593575.1 Holdemanella sp. DFI.5.55 | reverse complement strand
CTTTAGAGCAGTTTCAGCCGGCTGCTCAGCTGACGTTTGACAGCTTGGATCTAACGGCAATCGAAGTCTATCGCTGTTTGTATGAGTTTAAGAATTCTTTTTGAGTGCCACTCGAATGTTGAAATGCAGTTTAGTTTATAACCATCGAGTTTCTCGCTCGGTTAAAACTGTTATAGATGAATTTGTTCGTCCTTTTGAAATTAGCAGAAAAAC
>NZ_JAJDMK010000461.1:0-213 GCF_020593575.1 Holdemanella sp. DFI.5.55 | reverse complement strand
ACCAGCATGATCGTTGGCACTACCCACTGGCGATACTGCTGCCAGGAATTAACCAGATAAAAGGCACTCAAGATCAGCATCAGTGCGCCGAATACAACTAAGAAAATCATGGAAAGCTCCTTTGTAATCATTAAATAAAAATCTATTTCATTACTACTTTACAATAATTTTTTACGGATCGTACTTTATTTCAATCATAATTTGAGATTTTTG
>NZ_JAJDMK010000460.1:0-213 GCF_020593575.1 Holdemanella sp. DFI.5.55 | reverse complement strand
CAGAACTAAAACACTTGATTGATGTGGCAGCTGGTCGCGTGCCAGCTGACGTAGTGATTAGAAACGCGCAGATCGTGGATGTCTTTTTAGGAACCATTCGGCGAGGCGACGTGGCCTTGGCAGCTGGTTATATTGCTGGAATCGGTGAGCGTTATGAAGGACAGCAGGTGGTTGATCTGGCCGGGCGCTTCTTGCTGCCAGGGTTGATTGATG
>NZ_JAJDMK010000459.1:0-213 GCF_020593575.1 Holdemanella sp. DFI.5.55 | reverse complement strand
ATAATAATACGAAACTACATTTCTTTCAAGATTCCTTCAATCAACTCCGACTTTTCTTTTCGAGACATTTGTTTAATTTTATATTCCAACTTCAAAGCCTTGGACTTCGACTCACAAGCCCTTACATACACAAGCTTACAAGGCCTTCTAGACCGCGTCGGGAGTTTAACACTTGCTCATAGCCAAAATAGCCAAATGTCGTTTATGTACGGC
>NZ_JAJDMK010000458.1:0-214 GCF_020593575.1 Holdemanella sp. DFI.5.55 | reverse complement strand
AGAAGACCGCAAAAAGCGTGCAGTATCGCTGTTAGAAAAAGTTGGCCTGAAAGATCAGCTGCGTAAATATCCGCATCAGCTATCCGGCGGTCAAAAACAGCGCGTTGCCATTGCCCGAGCCTTAGCCAGCGATCCACAGGTCATTATCGCTGATGAGCCGACTGGAGCCCTGGATCGGCAGAATACGCAGGAAGTATTGGAATTGCTGGACAGC
>NZ_JAJDMK010000457.1:0-214 GCF_020593575.1 Holdemanella sp. DFI.5.55 | reverse complement strand
TGATGATTGTTTGATTGGCTGGTTGGCTAAATATGTTAAGATAACAGTTAGCCAAACTTCGAAAAAGGATGAGTTATATAATGAAGAAACTGTTCATTTTGTTGATGATTTTAGCCGCCGTTTGTTTTATCGGTGTCTGGATCTATCAGACACAGCGGCTCAAAAAGAATGCCCAGGCACCAATCGGCAAAGGACAGGTAGTCATGAACTGGGG
>NZ_JAJDMK010000046.1:0-18672 GCF_020593575.1 Holdemanella sp. DFI.5.55 | reverse complement strand
CCACTGGTGTAAATTTTCTCTTTTTGACTAGTCCTATTTATATGCTAACATCACTCATCTTCATCATCAAATTGACTTGGATCCACATTATATTCATCATTCGAATCATGTTCATCCTTCCATTCTCTACACTCATCTATTCTTTCCTTATACTCATTTACATCATCAATTAATTCTAAATCAATACTTTGAAACTCATCATAAGGATCCAATTCCTTTTTCCAAGCCCTCTTTAATTCCTTAACATAATATTCTTTATATTCAAAATCACATGGATTTACATCAAATTCACAATCACAATCCAATTCATCACGCCACTCTAACCTTGTTCTATATGTATCTACATCATAGGCATAATCCTCATAATTTGAATATTTAGATACATCCACATAATCCTCAAACTCACATTCAGGATCCTCATAATCTTGCCACTTTTCACGTAAAGAAGACAAATATTCTTTACAACTCGAATAATCATATTGATTCACATGAAACTGATTCTTAGGATTATACTTCTCAGCCCATCCATCCTGACGCAACATTTTACCAATCGCAAACCCTAATATTCTTCTTCTACTAACCATATACCTAATTCCTTTTCTTTGATTATACACCAAAAAAGCCGCCATATTATAGGCGACTCAGTTATCATCTAAACTTTTACATTTCTAGAAAATGACTATTTCAACAACTCCATAATTTCATCTTCACTCTTCGACAATGACTTAGAAATAAGCTCTAAACTCATCCCATGTGCAAGCATCGCTTTAATCCCTAGTTTCATTACTTGATTCATCTGCTCAATTTGTCTATTCACATCTTCAACATGTTTATTGACTTCTTGTATTTTTCTAGTCTCTTCTTGTGTTTTTCTAATTTCTTCTTTTAGTCTTTGAATCTCTTCAAGTTCAAGTTGTCGTTCCATTCGCTCTTCATTTTCATGTATTTTTTGAAAATCTTCTATTATTTTCTTCCAATATTCATCCGATCTTGTTTCTACATGCTTCTCTAACATTTGATTCACCCCATTCTTCTCTATCATCATCTTTATTTTACTATCACTTTGTTAAATCATCGTTTCCTGTTCAATCATAGCCCTAATCTATATAAAAATCATATATTCTTGCATAATTTTCAGTCAAGAAAACGAACGCATTTTTTATAAAATATAACCATCTTATAGAAATAAAAAAAGAGGAAGAGACCCGCAGGTTCTTCCCCGCCTGTAGGCTTCGCAATTTTCTACAGAACGATCACTTAATTTAGTCTACATTATCTACTAAACGATCTGGAATTAATTCATTACCTTCATATTTGAAGACATATTGTTTATTTAAGTCTTTATTCTTTAATGAAAAGCACACTTCTGTATCCGACTGTTGAGTGATTGAATCCACATAATATGCTTCATTCTCAATTTGGTCATTTGCACTTTCAATCAATTCCTCATCTGAATAAGGTATTGAAGTTTGAACTTCTTTAGTCTCTCTAAGTTCAGGTTGTGCTTGTGTACAACCCGTTAATAATAGTAAAACCAAAACTAATATTTTCACACAATTCTATACGTATTCTCCTTTGTATCGATTTCAACTGTGATATTATTACTAAAAGTGGTCTGTTGAATATGATCATTGATGATTTTATGTTCTACCATTTCTTCATTTTTAATTTTTTGATAAAAATCTAGAACAACATTTGCACGTTTAATTCGATCTTCTATGGATAAGCCATCAGAGCCAAAATTACCATCCACATTATCATACGGTGCATTCCTTACCACATATGGAATACCACCATTTAGTAATGCATACAACATGTAGTCTTCTTGTTTTTTATCCATTGGCCAAGGCAAAATGAAACAATCATGATACACAAGATTAAACAAAGGTACTGCTATTCCCATTCTTTTCTCATTTTCTTCTTTCATCATAAACTCATAAGGACCATAATGCGAAAATACAAGTTCTCGCATGGCCCAATCACCGCACTCTTCACTTGAAGGTATGATTCCTCTATTTGTCATATATTGAAAACAAGCCCTTCTATATTCCATACACTCTTTTCTTGTCATTAAATGTTCTGGATTAAAACACTCATCCATTTCATTACAAGAAAATACGTCTAAGTATACGCAATCCAAATTAATATGTTTTAAGATTTCAGTGTAGTTTCTTTTTACATACTTCGGTGCTAGACTTGCACACAAGTAGTTTTGTCTTCCCCCAGCCCAATTGGCATGCTCAAACACTTCACCATCCTCTAATTGAATGGCTTGGTTTTCATCATGTGTTTTAGCTGTATAGTAATAATCACGATACTGATCATGTAAGCCAAATAAATCATTTTGAGAACTTAAACTATCCTGTAAATTCATTAACCCAGCCCATCCACCAGCTTCAATACATGCCGGCAAATAATCCGGATGACAATTATCGTAGCCAGGATCTGCCCAACCATCCAAATGAAGATAAAGTTTGTTCGAGCCTAATTTATGAAGACTTTGAATCATCTCTTTTACCGAATCAAAAGAATGAATCACATCCTCTTGTCCATTATAAAAACGTGAATCCTTTTCCGTATGTGCCTTAATACCCGTATGTACAACAGCACACTGTTGAAGATCTGATATTTTAGAAAGTGTAACTTCTTTTTCCTTTAAAGATTTAAATAAGCCACTTTCTTTAACATACTCTCGATAAATCTTACACGCACGATTATAATCCATATTACTTTCAAAAGTATATCGAACAACACGCTTATATCGCATCTTACCTAGACTTGTTAACCATACAAATTGAAGCCTTGTCCCCTTATCATCATGATCAATTGTATATTTAGAATCCCAAGGCGTTTCATTGATTGCGATATACCCTTTTCCATTATTAGTTTGACTAAGCCAAGGCATATAGGCAGCACAACTTGTAAACTGACCATCAAAGGCAATCTTACTATAATCATAATCATATCGATTGGGAATCAATAACCCTTGCATATAAGGAATGATTGAATAGCCATCCTTGTCTTCACATACAAAACTATCTGGAAAATGAACCTCTTTAATATTTTCATCCACTTTGGGTATCCACTCAAAATAATAATGGTTCGTACTATCCTCTTTCCAAATATATGTATCAAAATATTTATACGTGCTATAAATACCCTTACCTAATCCTGTTGTTCTTTCTTCTGACTTGATGAAATCATCACTAAAACTTATTTTTTGATCATCTTTCGTTACATAAAACGAATCATGATTTCGAATCCAATTTTCCATATACAAATACCTCTTCTAAATTATATCATATGAAAAAAAGTATCCATTACGATACTTTCTTTAATAATCTTACTTCATAAGGCTTGAACTCAAGTGCGTTATGAATATAAAGTTCTTCATTGGTTTCCATGTCGATGAAATTACCTTGACCATTAAAACCTAATGTTTGAACAACACTCTTCATATTCATACAAATCCATAGACATTCCTTTTCATCTTGTCTTTGATAAATACAAGCCGTATTTGTGATACCAATTTGTGTATAGTCTCCATAAGATAAAGCGGAATGATTATGTTTCAGATGGATTAACTTTTGAATGGTATCCGTTAATTCATTCCATTCAAACACTTTGATTTCCGGTCTAAGATCCGTATCATTCCAATTTTTTGTACCTTCCATACCCCATTCACTGCCATAATAGATACATGGAATACCTGGCATAGTAAACAACATGGTATAAATTAAAGGCAATTGGTTTTTATCCTCTAAAATCGACGCAACTCTTTCTACATCATGATTATCCACAAAGTTAAACAAATGCTTACCCGTATATAAACACCATGGATCTTTGCCAAATTGACGATTCAATGAATAAAGAATCTCATAGAAATTAGCTGAATTAAAGCTCGAATACAATCCTTTATAACACTCATAATTTGTGACAGAATCCAACATATTCTCATTCATCCATTGATTATAGTCACCATGTAAAGTTTCACCTAAAAGGAAGAAATCTCTATCTACATGATTGTGTAAAGTTTGTAGGAAATTTTTATCCAAACAATACGCTACATCTAATCTTAAACCATCAATTTTAAATTCTTCTTGCCAGAAATCCACTACACTTAAAATGTATTCTACTACTTGTGAATTTTGAAGATTCAACTTCACTAAGATGTCATTGCCTTCCCAATCCTGGTACCAGAAGCCATCGTTGTAGTGATTGTTTCCATTAAAATCAATATAGAACCAATCCTTATAAGGTGAATCCCACTTCTTTTCTAATACATCTTGAAACGCAAAGAAATCACGTCCCACATGATTAAATACGGCATCTAAAATAATTTGAATACCATTTTCATGGAATTGATTTACAACTTCCTTTAAGTCCTCATTGGTACCCAATCTTGTATCCAACGTTTTAAAATCCGTTGTATCATAACCATGCGTACGACTTTCAAAGATTGGATTCAATAGAATACAGTCTATGTTTAATTTCTTTAAATGAGGAATAAAATCCTCTAATTTATGAATTCTATGTTCTAGAACATGATCATTCTCAAATGGCGCTCCACAAGCTCCAAAAGGATAGATTTGATAAAATACACTCTCATACGCCCACATAAAATTACTCCTTTGTGATATCACCTGCTTGAACATGAATTAAATCCATCAATGTCTTTGGATCCATCTCAATCTGCATACCAATCTTACCTGCACTAAAATAGATCTTATCTTGATTTAAACAATCCATTTCAATAAACGTACGAAATTGCTTCTTCATACCTAGTGGAGAACAACCACCACGAATATAGCCCGTAATCTTATTGATGTCCTTCACATGGATCATTTCACAAGATTTGACTCCAGCTATTTTTGCGCACTTCTTTAAATCAAGTTCCTTTTCAACTGGAAGCATATACACCAAGTATTCCTTTGTGTTTGCCTGTGTAACTAAAGTTTTATACACCGCTTCCACTGGCTGATGTAACATATTCGCAACATGCACACCATCTACGGGATCACCATCTTTATGTTCATACGTATGCGCTTCATATTCTACTTTATGCTGATCTAGAAAACGCATCGCATTGGTCTTTTGAATCTTTTTCATGTTTGAAACTCCTCTAATAACTCTTTAGCCACCAAGAATTTCGTCTTATTCTGCTCCATCGCTATCTTTTCAATATAGTGATGCGCCTTGTCTTCACTCCAATGATAATTTGAAATCAAAACCAACTTACAATGATCCACCATCTTCAACTCTAAATATTTCTGTTCAAGCTTACTGATCTTCTTTTCATAAAGTCGGATTCGCCTATTCACACTCATAAGAATCTGAAATGCTTCATACAACAACTGCTTCTTGATGGGATAAGACAGAACTATTATACCACTATCTTTACACTGATATGAAACTTGATCATAGATTTCCTTATTGCACACCAAAAGAACTTGTGTATTTAAACTCTTCGCAAAATTTAAAAGCCCACTTGTCGTTTGCGAATATAAAATCACAACAATCTCAAAATGCGTATTTCTCAACTTATTTAATGCATCATTATATGTCTTCGAAAGTACATATTGATAATTGGCCGTATTTTTTAATAAAGCTAAGAAATTCACATTTCCAAGTACTAATACTTTACTTGCCTCCATACGCACTTACCCAACATAAATATCCACTACATCTTTTCCTAAAACTTGTTTTAACCAATCCGAATTCAAAGCCTTTACCTTTGCCTCTTTTAAACTTTGAGGAAGCTTTCTTGTATCACTCGATACAATATCCGTACAAGGATCGGGTACCATGTTCTTTTCAATCCCCTCTAAACCGGCATAAATCAATAAGGCATACGTAAGATATATGTTACAGCTACAATCCGGACTTCTTAACTCCATACGATTTGTCGAATGTGTAGCCGGAATACGAATCAATTGATTACGATTCTGATACGACCAGGAAATATAGCTTGGCGCCTTATCCTTCCCAAAACGCTTGTAGGAGTGTTTTGTCGGATTTAAAAAAGCTGTCATTTCTTCAATATGATTTAAAATACCCGCCATAAAAGGCATCAACAGCTCTTCATGTTGATCCACACTCATATTAATATGCATCCCATTACCGGGCTGATCCTCTAAAGGTTTTGGTGAAAAGTCAGCGACTAAACCCTGCGTATTCGCTAAAGCCTCTACAACCCACTTAAATGTAGCCGCATTATCCGCTGCTTGTAAAGCACTTGAATAACGAAAATCAATCTCATTTTGCCCAGGACCCATCTCATGATGCGAAACCTCTGGATCAATTCCCATTTCCGATAATGTTAAACAAATCTCACGACGAACATTTTCTCCTTTATCTAATGGTGAAATATCCATATACCCCGCACGATCCAATGGGACATAAGTATTTTCTCCATTTTCATCCTGCTTAAATAAATAGAATTCAAATTCTGAACCAAAGTTAACACTGATTCCCATTTCTTTCGCTTTATTGACTGCTTTCTTTAATATATAGCGCACATCCCTTTCAAAAGGCGTCCCATCCGGATATTTAATATCACAATACATACGAATGACACTTCCATCCATACTGCGCCATGGCAAGATACTCATAGTGTTTGGATCTGGATATAAGAATAGATCACTATGCACTTCATCTAGAAAGCCATCAATGGCACTGGCATCAAAGCTAATCCCCTCCACAAATGCCCTTTTTAATTCAGTTGGCAAAACAGAAACATTTTTCTGTGTACCATACATATCAAAATAAGAAAGACGAATAAATCGAACGTCTTGTTCTTCACAAAAATTTAATACATCATTATACGTCATACAATTCACCTCAAATAATTAATACACTATTTTCATCCTGCTTTCAAATCATTTTACATTTTTTCATTGACAACACAAAATATCTGTTTATAATGAATGCATACATGGCAAGGACGCCAAAGAAAACATAGGTCAAACCCTAGTTTTTTTAGTGTCCTTGCCCTTTTTTTATGTAAAGGAGAGCCATTATGAAATCGATCGTAGAAGAAATTTTTGGAAGTAAAGTTTTTGATGAATCTGTTATGCGAGAAAAGCTCGCAAAAGATACATATCGCGAATTAGAAAAAACAATTCGCGATGGAAAACAGTTAAATATCAAAATCGCAAACGCGGTAGCCCACGCTATGAAAGAATGGGCCTTAGAACAAGGAGCAACACACTATACACACTGGTTCCAACCAATGACAGGAGTTACAGCTGAAAAGCATGATGGCTTCATCAATCCAGATAAAGATGGCAAAGTCATTATGGAATTTAGTGGAAAAGAATTAATCAAAGGTGAGCCAGACGCCTCAAGTTTTCCAAATGGTGGATTAAGAGCCACATTTGAAGCAAGAGGATATACAGCTTGGGATCCAACAAGCTATGCCTTTATTAAAAACGGAGTTCTTTGTATTCCAACCGCTTTCTGCTCTTACTCAGGACACGCCCTAGATAAGAAAACACCACTATTAAGAAGTATGCAGGCCATTAATAAACAAGCCTTACGTATTGTGAAATTATTTGGCAATGACGATGTTCAAACCATTAAAACAACCGTCGGACCTGAACAAGAATATTTCTTAGTTGATCAGAAATATTATGAACAAAGAAAAGACTTGATCTATACAGGACGTACATTATTTGGTGCACCATGCCCTAAAGGACAAGAATTGGAAGATCATTATTTTGGAACAATCAAAAGTCGTGTTCAAGAATTTATGTCCGATTTAAATAAAGAGTTATGGAAACTTGGCATCTTGGCAAAAACTGAACACAATGAAGTAGCACCTGCTCAACATGAATTAGCCCCAATCTTTACAACGACAAATATCGCAACAGACCACAACCAATTAACAATGGAATTGATTCAAAGAGTTGCGAAAAAACATGGATTGGTTGCCCTACTTCATGAAAAACCATTTGAAGGAATCAACGGAAGTGGTAAGCACAATAACTGGTCTTTATCTACGGATACAGGAATCAACTTATTAGAACCAGGTGATACACCTCATGAAAACGCACAATTTTTAGTCTTCTTAGCTACTATTATTAAAGCTGTAGATGAACACCAAGACTTATTACGATTAAGCGTAGCCACTGCAGGTAACGATCATAGACTAGGTGCTAATGAAGCGCCTCCAGCTATTATCTCTATTTTCTTAGGTGATGAATTAACTGCTGTATTAAAGGCCATTGAAGAAGACAAACCATATGATGGAAAAGAAAAAGAATTGATGAAGATTGGAGCAACCGTTCTTCCTAAATTCCCTAAAGATTCAACCGACCGTAACCGTACTTCTCCATTCGCATTTACCGGAAACAAATTCGAATTCAGAATGCCCGGATCTAACTCAAGTATTGCCGGATGCAATATTGTGTTAAATACAGTCATTGCGTATGAAATCGAAAAATTTGCGGACATTCTTGAAGCTAGCGATGATTTTGACACTACATTACATGCTTTGATCAAAGATACTATCAAAAACCACAAGCGCATTATCTTCAATGGCAACGGATATGATGATTCTTGGGTTAAAGAAGCGGAGTCTAGAGGCTTATTAAACTTAAAGACAACGCCAGATGCCCTTCCATACTTCAAAACCGAAGAAAACATTGCCCTATTTGAAAGACAAAAAGTTTTATCTAAAGAAGAAGTGGAATCAAGATATGAGATTTTAATGGATGAATACGAAAAACAAATCAACATTGAAGCATTGACCATGTTAGACATCGCGAAAAAAGACATTTTACCAGCCGCAAGTAAGTTCTCTAAAGAATTGACAGATACCATCGCAAATAAAAAGGCAATCGGTATCGACTTAACCTATGAACTTGAAACAGCTAAAAAAATCAGTGAATATTTAACCGAAGCTTACCAAGCTATGATGACACTTGAAAACGATGTTAAAAAACTACATGAAATTGATGATTTTGAAAAATCAGCCTTCTATGTAAGAGACTTCATTATCCAAGACATGGCCGCTTTAAGAAAACCATGCGACGAACTTGAAGTCATTACTTCTAATAGAGATTGGCCATTTCCAACATATGGAAAATTATTATTCGGAATTCAATAAACCGGCATACGCCCGGTTTTTCCGTCTATAAAGGAGATGTAATTTATGTGTACAATTATTGGATATAAATCATTAAAAGTAGATAAAGAATCCATTCATCAAGCATTACTTGCGACATATACAAGAGGTCCAGACGACGAAAGAATTCAAGAAGTCGGATGCGGCTATATAGGCTTTCAAAGACTATCCATCATGGGACTAAGTCCTCTTGGCATGCAGCCATTTAAAAGAAATGGAAATTATGTCGTATGTAACGGTGAGATCTATGGCTTTCGAGCCATCAAAGATGAACTTGAAAAAAACGGCTATACATTTGTCTCACAAAGCGACTGTGAAATTCTTCTACCACTCTATGAAAAATACGGCTTAGACATGTTTAAAAAATTAGACGCTGAATACGCCTGCATTATTTATGATGCCAAGAAAAACGATTTTATTGCCGCCAGAGACCCAATCGGAATCCGTCCATTATTTTATGGCTATGATCAAAATCATAATATTGTCTTTGCCTCTGAAGCCAAAAACCTAGTTTCCATTGTCGAACAAATCTTTCCATTCCCTCCAGGACACTATTATGCCGATGGCAAATTCACTTGTTACTTAGACATTACTAAAGTTGATGAAGTAATCACTTCAGATCTAGAAACAATCTGTTCAAATATTCACGATAAATTAGTGGAGGGTGTCAAGAAAAGATTGGATG
The DNA here is from genome assembly GCF_020593575.1 of Holdemanella sp. DFI.5.55. Classification (NCBI taxonomy): domain Bacteria; kingdom Bacillati; phylum Bacillota; class Erysipelotrichia; order Erysipelotrichales; family Erysipelotrichaceae; genus Holdemanella; species Holdemanella sp. DFI.5.55. Next base: position 8,860 of record NZ_JAJDMK010000046.1, on the reverse strand, counting down.
CCGATGCCCCACTAGGATTCTTATTGAGTGGAGGATTAGATTCAAGTCTAGTTTGTGCCATCAGTCAAAAATTACTCAATAAACCCATTGAAACCTATGCGATTGGAATGGAAGAAGATGCGATCGATTTAAAATATGCCAAAGAAGTCGCTGACTTTATTGGCTCTAACCACCATGAAATCATTATTAATAAAGAAGATGTCTTAAATGCTATCAAATCCGTCATTCAAACTTTGGCTACTTTTGACATCACAACCATTCGCGCCAGCATTGGAATGTATCTCATCTGTAAAGCCATTCATGAACAAAGTAACATTCGCGTATTACTTACTGGAGAAATCAGTGATGAATTGTTTGGCTACAAATATACAGATTTTGCCCCAAGCGCCCAAGAATTCCAACAAGAAAGTGTTAAACGTATACATGAACTGTATATGTACGATGTATTAAGAGCCGATTGCTGTATTTCCACAAACTCCATTGAAGCCCGTGTTCCCTTTGGCGATTTAGATTTTGTCAAATACGTTATGGCTATAGATCCAAAAAAGAAAATGAATACGTACAATAAAGGAAAATATTTACTTCGTCATGCGTTTGAAAAAGACAAAATTCTTCCTTACGATATTTTAATGCGAGAAAAAGCCGCCTTCTCCGATGCGGTCGGTCACTCATTAAGTGATGATATTAAAGAATATGCCGAAAAGCAGTATACAGATGCTGAATTTGAAGAAAAAATCAAACAATATAAATACTGTACTCCATTCACAAAAGAGTCTCTATTATATCGTGAAATTTTTGAATCTTACTACCCTGAACAGGCAGGCATGATCAAAGATTTCTGGATGCCAAATAAAAACTGGCAAGGATGTAACGTCAACGATCCGAGTGCTCGTTATTTATCAAACTATGGAGACAGTGGAAAATAGAAAGGATTGTGTAAATTATGAATTATGAAATCGAACACGATGCCTGCGGTATTGGTACCGTAGTTCAAATCGATGGCAAACAAAGCTATGATGTCTTAGACAAAGCATTGCACATTGTAGAAAAACTAGAACACCGCGCTGGTAAAGATGCCAGTGGTAAAGTGGGTGATGGAGTTGGTATTCTCCTTCAAATCAGTGATGACTTTTTTCGCAACACATTAAAGAAAGACAACATCAAACTACCCGAACACTATGGTGTCGGTATGTTTTTCTTGCCAAGAAATAAACTGCTTTTAAACCAACACAAAAAAATGTTTGAAAAACTTGTCGAACAAGAAGGATGCACATTCATCACTTGGCGAAAAGTTCCATGTGATGATTCCATCCTCGGCCAAAAAGCCAAAGATTGTATGCCTAGCATTTACCAAGCCTTTGTCCAAGGCGATACAGATCTAGAACAAAAGCTATATGTGATTCGACGCGAATTTGAAAAGAGTTGTAAAGAAACCTATGTGGCCTCATTAAGCAGTCGTACCATTGTTTATAAAGGTATGTTTCTCGTTTCTCAATTAAGAAAATTCTATTTTGATTTACAAGATGAAAACTATAAGTCTGCGATTGCGATCGTACACTCACGTTTCTCTACCAATACAACACCATCATGGCAAAGAGCGCATCCAAACCGCTATATTGCCCACAACGGTGAAATCAATACCATCCGTGCCAACGTCAATAAGATGTTAGCACGTGAAGAAAGTATGCATTCAAAATTCTTGGATGAAAATTCAAGTAAGATCTTACCCATCATCAATACTTCGGGTTCCGATTCTGCCATGTTAGATAACGCCCTAGAATTCTTAGTCATGAATGGCATGCCACTTGAAAAAGCCGTTATGATCTTGATTCCAGAACCATGGAAACACCAAACCATGGATCAAAAGAAGAAAGATTTCTACCACTACTATGCCACAATGATGGAACCATGGGATGGTCCAGCCGCTATTTTATTTAGTGATGGACAAAAAGTCGGAGCTGTACTTGACCGTAATGGACTTCGACCAAGTCGTTACTACCTAACAAGCGACAACATGTTGATTTTATCAAGTGAAGTTGGTGTATTGGATATTGATGAAAAGAAAATCGTAAAAAAATCAAGACTTGAACCCGGTAAAATGCTACTTGTGGACACCAAGAAAAAGAAATTGATTGAAGACTATGATCTTAAAAATGAATATGCCTCTTCAAATCCATATGGAGAATGGTTAGACAACCACTTATTATACCTGAAGGATCTACCAGCTCCTGATAAAAAAACACACATCCACTCGCAACATGAAAGAGATATTCTTTATAAAGTCTTCGGCTATACCTATGAAGATGTAAAAGATATTATTTTACCAATGGCCCGCGTAAAACTTGAACCAACAAGTGCGATGGGTACCGATATTCCTTTGGCAATTTATTCCCAAAATCATTTAAGTTTATTCCATTACTTTAAACAACTCTTCGCCCAAGTAACCAACCCACCAATTGATTCTTTACGTGAAGAAGTTGTCACAGATACAACCATCTATATTGGTAGTGATGGAAACCTGCTCCAAGATAAATCCGGCAACTGTACCGTCTTAGAGGTCAATAATCCCATTCTAACATCACGCGATATGGATAAGATTCGTCAATTAAATCAGACAGGATTTAAAAATGAAACGATTTCTCTATTATTCTATCGTGGCACATCGTTAAAAGAAGCATTAGAAAACTTATTTATTGAATGTGATAAAGCCTATCGAAATGGCGCCAATATTTTGATTCTTTCCGATAAAGGTGTCGATGAAGGTCACATGGCCATTCCAAGTCTTTTAGCTGTGTCTGCCTTAGAACAACACTTAGTTAAGACGAAAAAGAAAACCGATGTATCCATCATTCTAGAAAGTGGTGAACCAAGAGATGTTCATCAATTCGCAACGATTTTAGGTTATGGTGCAACTGCCATCTATCCATATTTAGCACATGAATGTATTGAAGAAATGATTCAATTGAATATGTTAGATAAAGAAGTAAATATTGCGATTGATGATTATAATGAAGCCATTTTAAAAGGTATTGTTAAGATTGCCGCAAAAATGGGTATTTCAACGCTTCAATCGTATCAAGGCGCTCAAATCTTTGAAGCCATTGGCATCTCTAAAGAAGTTATCGATACCTACTTCACAAACACTATTAGTGAAGTGGAGGGCATCACTTTAGAAGATATTGAAAAAGATTTGATCTATCATCATGATCGTGCTTATGATCCATTAGGACTTACAACCGATACAAGTCTAGATTCCATTGGATTCCATAAACTTAGAAAGGGTGATGGAAAAGAGGATCACTTATATTCTCCTGAAACCATTGTGAAACTTCAAAGAGCTACACAAACCAATAACTACGATTTATTTAAAGAATATTCCAGTGAATTGAATTCAAATAATCAAAAACATCATTTAAGAAGTCAATTGCACTTTAAAAAGACAAGAAATTCAATCCCATTATCGGAAGTGGAAAGTGAATACGAAATCGTAAAACGCTTTAAGACAGGTGCCATGAGCTATGGTTCTATCTCTGAAGAAGCCCATACATGTATGGCCATCGCCATGAATCGATTGGGTGGTAAATCCAATTCGGGTGAAGGTGGTGAAAAACCAGAACGTTTAGGTACAGAAAAGAATTCGGCTATTAAGCAAGTGGCGAGCGGTCGTTTTGGCGTCACCGAAGAATATTTAGTCAGTGCCAAAGAAATCCAGATCAAAATGGCACAGGGTGCAAAACCAGGTGAAGGTGGACACTTGCCAGGCAAAAAAGTCTATCCATGGATTGCGAAAACTCGATATTCAACGCCAGGTGTATCTTTAATTTCCCCTCCTCCTCACCACGACATCTATTCCATTGAAGATTTAGCTCAATTGATCTACGACTTAAAAAATGCCAATCCAAAAGCTCGAATTAGTGTTAAGCTTGTCTCCGAAGCGGGTGTTGGTACGATTGCATCTGGTGTTGCCAAAGCCGGAGCTACCGTCGTCTTAATTTCTGGCTATGATGGAGGAACAGGTGCGGCTTCCCAAAGTAGTATTCACCACGCGGGTCTTCCATGGGAATTAGGTTTGGCCCAAGCCCACCAAAACTTAGTCGAGAACGGTTTAAGAAGTCGTGTTTTAATTGAAACCGACGGAAAATTAATGACCGGAAAAGATGTAGCCATTGCCTGCTTATTAGGTGCTGAAGAATTTGGCTTTGCGACTGCACCACTTGTTACTATGGGATGTATGATGATGCGTGTATGTAATCTAGATACTTGTCCTTTTGGTGTGGCTACACAGAACCAAAAATTAAGAAAGCGTTTCAAAGGAAAGCCAGAATATGTCATGAATTTCATGCTGTTTATTGCGCGTGAATTAAGAGAAATTATGGCTGATCTTGGCTACCACACAATCAATGAAATGGTGGGTCATACGGACAATCTAGAAGTGAATGAAGATGCGAATATGGATTACTCTAACATTTTAATGACACCTTACAATATTCATTATGAGCCAAAAGATACATACGATTTTGAACTTGAAAAAACGGTAGATATGAAAATATTGCTTCCTAAGTTTGAGCCTTATTTCAATGAGAAAAAACCTCATGCGGAAACAATCTCCATTTCAAGTACAGATCGTACAGTCGGAACTATTTTATCCAGTGTAGTCACAAAACAATTTAATAACACTCTACAAGACGATACATATACTGTTCATTGTAACGGTGGTGCAGGACAATCTTTTGGTGCTTTTGTACAAAAAGGAATCACTTTAGATGTTCATGGCGATGCGAATGACTACTTTGGCAAGGGCTTATCTGGTGGTAAGTTGATCATTCAACCTAAAAAAGAAGCGACTTTCAAGCCAAATGAAAACGTCATTATTGGTAATGTGGCCTTGTATGGTGCTACTAGTGGTGAAGCCTATATTCGTGGTATGGCCGGTGAACGTTTTGCGGTACGTAACTCAGGAGCAAGTGCTGTAGTCGAAGGTGTTGGAGATCATGGCCTTGAATATATGACAGGCGGTACTGTTGTGATTTTAGGTCAAACTGGTAAAAACTTAGCAGCGGGCATGTCTGGTGGTATTGCGTATATTTATGATCCTAACCATGATTTATATACACGTTTAAATAAACAATTAGTCAATACGTATGAAGTGAGTGGTAAAGCGGATATTGAAACATTAACGCAATTATTAAAGAATCACTACAAATATACAAATTCAGATGTTGCCCAAAAGATTTTATCAAATCTTGATCATGAATTATCCAACTTTAAAAAAATCGTACCTAAAGATTATGAAAAGATCACAACATTGATTCAAGAATTAAAGGCCAAAGGCTATCATGATGATGAAGCCAGTCTAATGGCTTTTGAACAAGTACATGCTTAGAAAGGATGAAAGATTATGGGAAAACCAACAGGATTTTTAGAATATGAAAGACAAGAGAACGAGGCCATCCAACCTCTTTCTCGTATCACAAACTTTAATGAATTTCATCCTTTTTTAGATGAAGAAACAAGACGTAAACAAGGTGCACGCTGCATGAATTGTGGCGTTCCCTTTTGTCAGTCAGCTATTAAGTTAAAAAACATGGTGACAGGCTGCCCATTACATAACTTAATTCCAGAATGGAATGATGAAATCTATAATGGCAACGATGAAAGAGCGTTATCAAGATTATTAAAAACCAATCCATTCCCTGAATTTACCGGTCGCGTATGCCCTGCTCTTTGCGAAAAAGCTTGTTTGAATGGTTTAGACCAAGAACCAGTCACAATCAAAGAAAATGAATTGTATACGATTGAAACAGCCTATACTAACAAATGGATGGCACCTTATGTTCCTAGTGTGCGCTCCGATAAAAAGGTCGCCATCATTGGTTCAGGGCCTGCAGGACTTGCGCTTGCGCATGATTTAAATCGAAGAGGCCATTCTGTGACAGTCTTTGAAAAAGAAGATCGTATTGGTGGTTTATTGATGTATGGCATTCCAAATATGAAGCTTGAAAAGAAAGTCATTCAAAGAAGATTCGAAATACTTTCGGAAGAAGGAATCATCTTTAAAACAAATGTGAATGTAGGTAAAGACATCACCAAAAAGGAATTGGAAAAAGAATATGATGCGATTGTCTTTGCGACTGGATCTAAAAAGGCTCGTGATCTAAATGTAAAGAATCGTGATTGTAATGGCATTTATTTTGCAGTGGACTACCTTACAAAGGCTACGAAACATTTGTTGGATAACACAGAAGAAATTTCTGCCAAATATAAACATGTCGTGATTGTCGGTGGTGGAGATACTGGAAATGATTGTGTTGGTACAAGCATTCGTCAGGGTTGTGCAAGTGTTGTTCAAATTGAAATGATGCCTAAAGCACCCGATGAAAGACTTCAAAGTAATCCTTGGCCCGAATGGCCAAAGATCTGTAAGACAGATTATGGTCAAGAAGAAGCGATTGCCGTCTTTAAAAAGGATCCTCGCATCTACGAAACAACAATTAAGGAATGTATTTTAGATGAAAAGCAAAATCTGAAACAGATCAAGACAGTAAAAGTCCACTTTAACAATGGTAAACTTGAAGAAGTAAAGGGTTCCGAACAAATTTTAGACTGTGATTTATTATTGATTGCGGCTGGTTTTATTGGTGTTGAAGATGATTTAAAGAAGAATTTTAAATTGGAAACTTCACAAAGAAACACGATTGTGACACAACCAAATTCTTATCAAGTCAAAGACAAATACTTTACAGCTGGAGATTGTCATAGAGGTCAATCCTTAGTTGTATGGGCTATTCACGAAGGTAAAGAGTGTGCTAAAGAAGTGGATACGTATTTAATGGGTTACACAAATATGGAATAATTTAAAGTTCATTTAAGCTTATTGCGATATCCTTGTATTGTAAATAAGGAGGTACAAGGACATGAAAAATGAAATACCAAAAATTCCAAATTCTAATCATAAATTATTAAAGAAAGGTACAAAGCTTGTATTGAGTGCGGCCACATTTGGTGTAGTTGCGGCCGGAAGTTTTCAAGGTGTCAACTATGTGGTTGATAACTATAATAAACAAGATACAACACTTCAAAGTACAAATGTTGTGAAAACTTCAAGTTCAACGACTTCAAATGTGAGTGCAGTCGCTCAAAATTGTATGCCTAGTATTGTATCGATTACCAATGTTTCGGTATCAGATGTACAAAATTATTTTAGTATGTATGGAAATAACTCAAGAAGCAATCCGTTTACGCAACAAGAAAGTACAAGTGTCGGTAGTGGTGTTATCATTAATAAAAAGAATGGTGAAATCGATATTTTGACAAACTATCATGTCATTGAAGGTGCAACTACACTTACCTGTACATTAGCGGATAATACAAATGTTGAAGCCACAGTAAAAGGTGTAGATGCAGATCGTGACTTAGCTGTGATATCGATTAAGACAAGTGATTTAAGTGAAGATACTTTAAAACAAATTGCGATTGCGACAATTGGAGATAGTGACAAACTACAAGTCGGTGAACAAGTCGTTGCGATTGGTAATGCTTTAGGTTATGGTCAAAGTGTTACAACAGGTATTGTATCGGCTACAAATCGTAGTGTTTCAACAAGTTCAGATACAGACAAATCACAATCGTATATTCAAACCGATGCAGCTATTAACCCAGGAAACTCGGGTGGAGCATTATTGAATATGAGTGGTGAATTGATTGGCATCAACTCAGCCAAATTAAGTGATACGAATGTAGAAGGTATGGGCTATGCGATTGCGATCAGCGATGTCAAAGATTCAATCAATACTATGCTTGAAGGAAAAGATGTAAGTAAGTCATCAAATCAATCTTCTTATTATAACAATGATGCGGATGATTATTCTTCTCCATTTGATTTTTGGAACTAAAACAGGGACTTGATTCCTGTTTTTTTTTGTTGTAAACTATTGAAGATGTTTTTTTGTGGATATGGATCTAAGGACCATAATCTATGTATGAAGATATCAATTCGATTAGTTACATCGTATTCTTAAAAAGAAACGAAAGTAGGAGGAAATATGAACAAATCAAAACTATCAGTACGCCAGATGTGCTTATTGGCTTTATTTTTAGCCATCGAAATCATCATGTATTTAACACCAATTGGATACTTACGTATCAACGCATTAAGTGTTACATTAATGCACGTGCCTGTAATTATCTTGGCTAGTACAATGGGACCTACAGCCGGTGCTTTCTTAGGATTCGTATTTGGTTGTACTTCCGTAATTGGAGCTACAATGACACCTGGAATCACAAGCTTTGTCTTCTCTCCATTTATCACAGTTGGTGGAATTTCTGGTAACTTCTTTAGTTTAGTTATAGCTTTAGTACCACGTATTTTGTTGGGTGTGATTGCTGGTTATGTATTTAAATTTGCGAAAAAATACGCAAAGAATACTCCAGTCGCTGCAGGTATTGCAGCAGCTGTAGCGACAGTATCCCACACAATCATGGTATTAGGATTGATTGTTATCTTATTCGGTCCTCAATACTCACAAGCTTTAGGCATTAGCCAAGCTGCATTGAACGGTGTTATGGCTGGTGTCATAGGAACAAATATGATTCCTGAAGTCATCGTAGCTGTTGTTTCAAACATGGCTTTAGCGACTGCATTAAGTTCAAGATACGTTGGAATTGCTCAACAAGCATAGTCAATGAATAGTGTAACTTTGGTTGCACTATTTTTTTTATATATTAAGATTTTGGCTTCGGAACAGGGGAATGCGGTATGTGAAAAAACTGTAGAATTGTCACAATTTGTTGATTATGAGGAACGACAAAAAGGACTATCGTAATAGCCAACATTTTGCATTTGCCTTTTAGTTGCTGAATT
>NZ_JAJDMK010000456.1:0-214 GCF_020593575.1 Holdemanella sp. DFI.5.55 | reverse complement strand
AGATCCTACTGTGATAGTTGCCACCAGCAGCTAATCTGGTGGCAGCTGATTCCAGTCATCGGCTGGCTGATTCAAAAAGGTCGGTGTCATTTTTGTCATGCATCTATCGGCTGTTACTCAACATTTAGTGAGCTCATAAATGGCTGGCTTTGGTATGAACTGTTTATCCTTAATCCTAAAATTATAACGGCATTATTGATACTATCAACCAGCC
>NZ_JAJDMK010000455.1:0-216 GCF_020593575.1 Holdemanella sp. DFI.5.55 | reverse complement strand
CTGAATTATCGCGCCACAGCCAATGCAGCGCAATTCTTCATCATGCATTTCTGTCATCTATTTAAGTTCCTCCTGCCAGTCCATATCTGGATACTGTTTTTGCAAATCCTGCATAACGAATTTTTCCATAAAACGATTTGGCCGCGTTACCCACTTATCGGTTTCAATCAGTGGCTTAACCAAGATACTGCGAATATGAGCATGATTGGCAGCAGC
>NZ_JAJDMK010000454.1:0-217 GCF_020593575.1 Holdemanella sp. DFI.5.55 | reverse complement strand
CAACATTGGATGGCAAGGCACCATCACTGATTGCAAACGTGATCGTCCGGATATGATCGGCAATGATCTTAAAGAAGACGTCATCATCCTTGTCAACACCATACTTCTTAACACCGCTGAATTCTTCAGTCTGTTTGATCAGCGGCATAAAGAGGTCGGTTTCAAAGTTGGTTGGCGCATTTTCAAAAATGGAGACAACCCGTTCCAGCCCCATCCC
>NZ_JAJDMK010000453.1:0-217 GCF_020593575.1 Holdemanella sp. DFI.5.55 | reverse complement strand
ATAAAGGGACTGGAACGGTTTAGGAATTTTGTAGGTAGTGGCTGTTAAAGAATAGTGATGATAGAAAACGAGAGAAGGGGAAAACAACAATTGCTTTCCCCTTCTTTCATATATCTCTCGCTAGATAAAAGATTCGTTTTACTCGATCTCGATGCTATGTTTTACCGGAGTAAGAATGAACGTGAACTCATAGTCGCCGTAAGGAATTTGATATTCC
>NZ_JAJDMK010000452.1:0-217 GCF_020593575.1 Holdemanella sp. DFI.5.55 | reverse complement strand
GCCGAACCTCGTCTGCAGACTGAAGCCCTGACGCTTTGCGATATTGGCGCGGGTGCTGGTTTTCCTTCACTGCCGCTGAAGATTGCCTTTCCACAGCTCAAGATTACGATCGTTGATTCACTGAACAAGCGGATCAAGTTTTTGGCCGATCTGGTTGCCAAGCTGGGGCTAACCGACGTCAATCTGATTCATGATCGCGCTGAGACCTTCAGTGCCA
>NZ_JAJDMK010000451.1:0-217 GCF_020593575.1 Holdemanella sp. DFI.5.55 | reverse complement strand
CAAGAAGACGTTGAAAAAACGGCCAATGAGCCAGTACCGCTGCAGATTCGCAATGGTACCACCAAACTTATGAAGGAGCTGGGCTATGGTAAAGACTATCAGTACGCACATGATACGGCGGCTAAAATGACTGCGATGGAGACGATGCCGGCTAATCTCGTGGGGCATCAGTATTATTACCCAACCGAGCAGGGCAATGAGATTCGCTTTAAACGGC
>NZ_JAJDMK010000450.1:0-217 GCF_020593575.1 Holdemanella sp. DFI.5.55 | reverse complement strand
ATCACGTCTGGATTTTCCAGCAGCATTTTGGCCAAAATAATTTTTGAGCGCTGGCCGCCACTCATTTCGGAAACGACATGGTCCTTACCAATGTCATTTAGCCCCAGCCCATTCATAACGCGCTCAATTTTGGTTTCGACCTCGTAAAAGTCAGCCGCGTCCAAACGTTCCTGCAGCCGGCCAGCTCGTTCCAAAAGGCGATTATCCATTTCCGTGG
>NZ_JAJDMK010000449.1:0-217 GCF_020593575.1 Holdemanella sp. DFI.5.55 | reverse complement strand
CTAAGATGAAAATACGTTGGCAGACCATTGCCATCTGGTTCGTCTGCATGGCAGCCGGATATGGCATTATCTATGCCGGTGAAATGACTGGCGTGGTTGATACGTTTATCGAGAACATGCTGGTTATGATGGGCATCAACATCATCCTGGCCGTCAGTCTGAACCTGATCGTGGGCTTTTCTGGTCAGTTTTCGCTGGGTCATGCCGGCTTTATGGC
>NZ_JAJDMK010000448.1:0-217 GCF_020593575.1 Holdemanella sp. DFI.5.55 | reverse complement strand
AGGGCGGCCGCGTCTCCAAGGTCAACCAGCCCTATCCTGCCGAAATGGTGATGGTAATCCGCGCCAATCGCCATAACTATTCCCTGCTGATCTCGGCCAATCCATCCTACCCACGCATTCAGATCACGCAGATTCCTTATCAAAATCCCGCTGTCCCCAGCAATTTCGCCATGACCATGCGTAAATATCTGGAAGGAGCGCTGGTGAAAGAAGTCGC
>NZ_JAJDMK010000447.1:0-217 GCF_020593575.1 Holdemanella sp. DFI.5.55 | reverse complement strand
GGATGCCGATCGAATCAAGAGCTTTGCTGAGCTGCTCAGCGTCTTTGGCATTGAAATGAAGGGTGACTTGAAAAACGTTAAGCCCAAGATGCTCCAAGACGTTTTAAAGAGCGTGGCCGGCAAGCCAGAAGAACAGATGGTCCAGGTGATGATGCTGCGCAGTATGCAGCAGGCTAAGTATGCTGATGAAGAAGTCGGTCACTTTGGTTTGGGTGCC
>NZ_JAJDMK010000045.1:0-18972 GCF_020593575.1 Holdemanella sp. DFI.5.55 | reverse complement strand
CTTAATAAGAATTTATCACTGTCACTATCCCGTTAGCTTAACTTAATGACATTGGAATTAGTCTCTGGGATTTTGTGCATATTCTTGTTTTGATTGTAAAACACGGATTGCGAATATAGATAGAATAACCAACCGAATGAGATCTAGAATCACAAAGAAGATAAATACACGAAGCGAATATTCCTGTGATTTATAGTAGTTCATAAAGGTTGGTAAATAAACTAAAATACGAATAAATTCGCCTATCATACAACATGCGATAATCTTCTTTGTCGCCTTTTGATTGTAGTACATATAGAATAATGGAATGGTCCAAATAAAAGCAGTAAAAATACACAACATAAACATGTCTTTTGTTGCAAATACTTTTTGCATATCCAAACTTGCGAATAGATTTGAAAAGATTTGGATTAGAATTGGAAATAAAATTAATTCGCCATAAATAATAATGCCTAAACGAACGGATAGTTGGGGCAAAGTCATAGGCGCTTTTTCTACTACATATTCATCTTCTTCATCTTGTTCAGTTGGTTCGAATTTTTTTTCGTATTTATCTTTGATTTTTTCATAATCTACATTCTTTGTTTGTTTAGCTACCCAATCATCGTTTTCATCGTCTAACTCGATTGTGTGATCAAAATAAATCTTACACCAACGATTGTTTCTTAAGTATCCCCCAATTTGGCAAAGTACAATGGTTTTTAAAAGCATACAAGCAACAAGGACAAAGAATGGTAAGATGGTTGTAAGGTTTGACAACAATAATTTGATTGGAAAGTATATAATCAAAAAACTAATCGCAATATTTATCCAATATAGAATACGAAACCATTTTTTACCTGTTGAAAGAAGAAGAAATGTGATGCCATATAAAAGAATCTGTCCGATTCCTAATTTGATCAACATAGAGCGGAATGCTGGATCATCTACTTTCAAGAATTCCATGCTTGAGAAAAGATATGCCATGGCTAAAAAATAAACGCAAAGTACAAAAAAATAAAGAATAAGATGTATAGTGATTTTATGTTTTGATTTTTGGTATAGGATTAGGTTTTCTTCTTGTTTAGAATACATATATGACCTACTTTCTATTAGAAATGATTGATTCTTTTCTCTTAATACATTTTATCACAGAACGAGGAAACTAATAAAATACATTGTCAATATTTTAACAATGGATTAATATATCAAAGGAGGGATAACAAACATGGATTTAAAAACAATTCGAATTCAACGTGTGGTTGAAAAACAAAATTTGGCTTCCGTTATGAAGAGTGGATCATTGGATGTATTAGCTACACCGCAAATGATCGCATGGATGGAAGAGGCTGCATGTCTATGCCTAGAATTAGAAGAAGGTAAGACAAGCGTTGGCATCAGTATGAATGTGTCTCATGATATGGCAAGTCCATTAGGGGCAACAATCACAATTGAGGCTAAGATGGTTAATGTGGATGGTCGCAAAATTGATTATGAAGTACAAGCGTTCCAAGATGGTAAATCAATTGGAAAAGGTGTACACAGTCGTTTTGTGGTTGATGCACAAAAATTTATCGATAAAACATACCAGAAATAAAAAAAGAAACCCATGTTAATATGCATGGGTTTTAAAATCCGCTTTTGATTCTATCTATATCTTTCTTATCGCCACTAGCTAACCAAACCATATAATCCGGGTAATTTGTGTCTTTAAGTGCTTTTATTTCTTGTTTTACACCATCTGCATCTATATTGTATCCCTGAATCCATGTTCGGTATTTAGCGGGATATTTGATACTTTTTAATTGCTCGTCACTGATCTTAGTGAATGCAAATAAAGTGTCATATGGCTTTTCAATAGGATTATCAATGTTAAAGCTTCCATTTGAAAAGTGATCTAAATAAGGCATAGGACAAATGATATCAACGACATTCGCGATGGCTGGAAGAAATTGTCCAATATCTTGATCATCGCAAGCTACAATAGGCCACGCGAACATATCGGCTGCAACATAAACGCATTTTGGGGATAATTCTTCTTTTGCGTATTGAAGAAAACTTTGGATGGCGGCTACTTTACTTTCTTTATATGTATTGTGAAAGTTTAGTTTAGAGTTTGCGCTTGCGGTTCCATCAGGAAAACGGACATAATCAAATTGAATTTCATTAAAGCCTAGATCAGCACACTCTTTGGCAAGTTCCACATTATACATCCATGCTTTTCTAGAATACGCACTAGGCCAGTATTGATCGTTGTAGACAACTAAATTGCCATTGTGGTCCGTTAATGATTCATTTGGGTTTTCCATCGCAAAAACAGCATCTTTAAAAGTAACGATACGGCTTACACAATAGAATCCCTTTTTTTTGTATTCTTTTATGATTTTTGTTAAGTTTTTTTTTGAGATCATCACATTATTTGTTGCTTGACTAGGATCTGATAAATAATCCTTACATACATCACTCGCATATAAAACTGAGCCTTCATCATTCTTAGTTTCGACAATAATCGTATTGATGTTCTTTAACTTTTCGATGTATTTTTGATTGTTGATGAAATTGTCCATTGATACATGGACGGACTTAACATGTTTAGGCATCGAATTTTCTTTATATATTTCTTTTTTGATAGGCTTGTAGTCAATTTGTGATGTGTAGGCATCTTTAGAATATCCATCTTTGTAGTAATCATCCCAATATGTCGAATAAGATATGGCTTGATCATACTTTTTTAATGCTAATTTTCTTGATGATTCCACATATGCACCACTTAAGTAATAGGTTTTGTTTTGCTTTTTGACTTTGTACCAACGAATTTGGCCTGTGTCTTTATCCCAGTCTTTTTGATCGATGGAGACTACCTTTACTTTTTCACCTTTCTTGACAATCACTTTACTTAGTTTTCCACCTTTTTCTTCTCTTAAGTTTACCAGTCTTCGACAATAGACATAATCTAAGTGAGTAGCTTCTTCAAAACTATTTGCGAGATTTGAATTCTTAACTTTTAGTTTATCGTGATTGTATATGATAATGCTTGAATATTCTTGTTTTTGATGAACTTTTACTTTTGTACCATTAGGAATTTTAATTTTTTCAATAACAGCTTCACCATCTTCTAAATGTGCTTTTTCTACCGTTAGCTTACTGGTATCGCATTTAATATATCGAGTAGGGTGGAGTGAGTTTGCGGCTAAGGTAAGTAAAAATAAAAATGCCACGATTAGCATTGGAAGAATGAACATTTGTTTACTTTTCATGTAATCACCAATAGAATCGTAGCATAATTCATATAATTGTCAATTTTAAAGCGTTTTTTGGGATGATTTCCATCGAATCAGACCAATGTTTAATAGAATTAGGGATAAAGCACCACAAGTATCAATGCATATGTCTGTAATCTGCGGGCTTCTTCCTGAGACAAAAGATTGATGCCATTCATCACTGCAAGCATATAGAATGCATGTGACCAAAGCGTATAGTGCAGAGTGTTTCACACCATAGTTCTTATACATATAGAATGTATTGAATCCAAGCATGGCATAAATTGTGAAATGTGCGAGTTTACGAACGATATGCATTGAGAATGGTAAAAATTGTAAAAACCAGGCACTTGTTTGTGTGGATTGTGCTGCATTTTGACTGGAAAAATAAAAGATCAGTAGCATGTTACAGATTGTAAAAATGGTAAAAATGTGTTTTTTCAATTCGAAAACTCCTTTTGTTGAATAAATAAAGCATAGTCCGCCTTCTTGTAGTCGGATTCTTTGAAATAGTGGCGAACATAAACAAAATGATAATCGAAAGCTTTGGACATGTCAAAATCATCTAAAATAATATAACTTGTCACATTGTTTTCATTAATAAATTCTCGAATAGCTTTTGTGCGTGGATTAATCAAAGTGGTAACGGATTTAACATACTTTCCTAAATCAAAGATGTCAAACATGGCCTGAAGTTGTTCTAATGAATAGACTATTCTCCATGAGCTTGTGATGATGATTTGAGCATCATATTTTTCAATGAGTTGCTTCAAAAGTTGAATACTTTCTTTTGAAAAACAATAATAAACTTGATTGACTAAATATGCGTTTAGTGTGGCAATTTTTGGGTGGTTCAATTTTTTTGCCAGGGCATCTGGTAAATTGTAATCGAGACAATAGGAATTCTTTTTACGACTCGGATTGATTACTCCATCGATATCTAAAAATATACATGGTTTCATATGTGTTCCTCCTTTTATTATGATAGTCAAAATTGTACTCAAGTTCAAATGTTGGTATAATCTGTAAAAAGGATGTGTGATTATGGAAAATAAAATTGTTCTTGTGACAGGAATGTCAGGGGCCGGAAAATCAAGTGCAATGAATGCTCTAGAAGATTTGGGCTATTATTGTATGGATAATTTTCCTAAGGAATTGTTGGATAATTTAGAAGACTTACTAAGAAAAGATGAGTCTCATTATAAAAATGTAGCACTTAGTGTGAGTGCTATTGATTACCAGGCTTTTGTGAGCTACTTTGAAAATATTAACCGCGATCTTCAAATCTTGTTTTTAGATTGTAGCGATGAAGAATTGTTGTTACGTTATCGCTTTACAAGAAGACAACATCCAATGATCGTGAATCATTTGGCTACAACATTAGAAGATGCGATTGAAGTAGAACGTGATTTTTTGGATCATCTACAAGAGAATTCACAGAATACGATTCATATTGATACGACAAAATTAAGTACTTCTGCTTTGGCAAGTCGTGTTTTACACCGTTTTAAAAGTGCTCAAAGAAGCGTGTTTACAGTCACATTCCAATCTTTTGGATTTAAACATGGAGTACCATTAGATGCAGATATGGTCATTGATGTTCGTTTCTTGCCAAACCCATTTTATGATCCATTGCTTCGAGATAAAACAGGAAATCAAAAAGAAGTATATGACTATGTAATGGATAAACCAGAAACACAAGAGTTTATTGTAAAACTAAAGGATTATTGTGATTTTGTGTTCTCACAATACGAGAAACAGAACAAGTCCCATATGATTGTTGCGATTGGATGTACAGGTGGTCAACATCGCTCGGTTTCGATTTGTAACTGGTTGTATGATGAATATAAGGATACATATCGTTGTTTTAAATCGCACCGTGATATTGGAGTTGACGAAGAATGAAAAAAATAGTCGTAATTGGTGGGGGCACAGGTCTTTCAAGCATGTTAAAGGGTATGAAACGTTTGGAAGATGTTGATTTAACGGCCATTGTTACAGTAGCCGATGATGGTGGTAGTACGGGACGAATTCGTGATATATACAATATTCCTGCAGTTGGAGATATTCGACATGTTTTATGTGCTATGGCCGATGAAGAAGATGAAGGCTTTTTCTCTGATTTGCTGAATTATCGTTTTGAAGGAAGCGAAGATGTGGGTGGTCATAATTTAGGAAACTTGATTTTCTTGGCAATGATCAATACTACAGGCTCATTTATGGGAGCAATTGAATCAATTTCAAGAGTATTAAATGTGAAGGGGAATATTCTTCCTAGTACATTGGATGTTGTTACATTATATGCAATGATGAAAGATGGTACGCTGGTTCGTGGAGAAAAAAATATCCCAACAGTATACAACAGTATCGATCATGTTTTTTATCAGAAGTATGTGCATGCATATAAACCGGCTATTGAAGCTATTAAAAATGCCGATTTGATTATTTATGGAATTGGATCTTTATATACTTCAATTATGCCGAATCTAATTATTTCGGATATCTCGAAAGCTATTGAAAAGAACCCTTGTAAGAAAATCTATTTTTGTAATGCCATGTCTCAGCCTGGAGAAACAGATGGATATACGGTTCAGGATCATATTAATGCAATTGAAAAACATTCATTTAAACATCCAGTAGATTTAGTGGTGGTTAACCAGTCGATGTTACCCAAGGAAGTTTTAGACATGTATGCTTCACAAAATAGTTATCCAATTTGTATTGGAAATGAAGCAACAGACTATGCTATTATACAAAGAGATTTATTGGCATTGGATACAAAAGGTCGTATTCGTCATAATCCAATGGCTGTCAAAGAAGTTGTAGAAGAATTGATCAAGGGGGTATAGACTTGTCCTTTACATCTGAAATTAAAAAAGAAATTTGTAAAGAAGAAATCGATGCTCAAATGATGAAGGCACAATTATGTGCCCTTTTTCAAATGCGAGCAAGTTTACATATGAATTGGCAAGGCATGTATTTGTCGTTTCAAACTGAAAATGCAACAATTGCCAAACATGTTTTTCAAATCATGAAAACGTTATATGATGTCGATCCTCGTCTTTCTGTGTTGAAAAAAATGCAGTTAAAGAAAAATAACATTTATCGCATTCAAGTGTTTGATAAAGCTCAAGAAATATTGGAAGATCTTCAGATTTTAACTGATTCAGGTTTGCGTTATACACCAAGCGTAAAAATGGTTCGTTCTGAAAAGATGGCTAGAGCTTATTTGCAAGGGTGTTTTTTGGCTAGTGGCAGTATCAACTCACCAAAATCGAGTAATTATCATCTAGAAATGTCGAGTCAGGAAAAAGATTTAGCGTTAAGTGTTCAAAAATTAATGCAGCGTTTTTATTTGCCGGCAAAAGTCATCGAAAGAAAAAGTGTTTATGTGGTATATATAAAAGCTGGAGATAAAATTGCAGACTTCTTACGTTTATGTAATGCTTCGAATGCGTTGTTTGAATTTGAGGATTCTAGAATTCAAAGAGATTTCTATAATCAGATCACGCGCCTCGATAATTGTGAGGTTGCCAATGAGGTAAAGAGTTTAAAGGCTGCCAAATCGCAGTTAGAGGCTATTGAGTTTTTGGAGAGTCATGCCAAAAATATTGTGATTCCAGAAAAAATTATGCATGCGATGCAAATTCGCAAGATGTATCCGGAGGCCAATCTAAATGAATTGTGTTTAGAGTGTAAAAATGAATTTGGTGAAGATATTTCAAAATCTGGAATGAAGCATCGCTTAGCGAAAGTGAAGCAGATGGCTTCAGAATTAAAGGAGGAATTGGATGCTTAAAAAAATAGGAATTATAAGCTTATCATTCTTATTGTGTGCATGTTCCTTGGGGGTTCAATTAAAAAAGTCGATGTTCACGATTGAACTTGGAAAAGATATTTATGCCAATCCAACTTTATATTTAAAGAATGCGACTTTTTCATCTCGTTTAAAAGTTGTTTCAAAAAGTGTTGGGGTAGATAAGAAAAATAATCGCTTTATGACATCTGGAATGGATTATTTGGTTGTTGGTGAATATGACTTTGCGATTGTGGATGGGAGTAAAGAGTATCCTTTTGTGATAAAAGTTAAAGATACAACGGCTCCAGTATGTGCAAGTGAAGTGGGTCAAATCACAATTGGGGTTGGACAGAATATTGATTGGAATTCCTATTTTCATGCAACAGATCTGTCGGGAGTTACTTTTGAAGCTAATGTTGATACGTCCACTGCATCAACACAGGATGTACAAGTAAAAATCAGTGATCGTTTTGGAAATTCAGTCACAAAAAATGTAAGTGTGGTCGTTCAATAATGAAAAAGGCAGATAAAATTCTGATAGTATGCATTATGATCGTAGCGGTAGTACTATGTGTTCCTTTATTTTTTAGTGAAAATGAAAATGCGTATGCGAGTGTATATGTTAAGGAAAAACAAGTTTTGCGTATTGATTTATCAAAAGATAAAACGTATGTCGTAAATGGAAAGCTTGGAAAAGTGCATATTGAGGTTAAACAGAAAAAAGTGCGTGTTACACAAGAAAAGAGTCCACATCATTATTGTTCGAAACAAGGTTATGTTTCGGATGCCAATGTTCCCATTGTATGTTTGCCCAATGAGACAGTGGTAAAAATTGAAAAAGAAGCCAGTCAGGATACGGTGATACAATGAGGGTCAAGAAAAGTGTAATTTTAGCTTTCTTGGTCGCGGTCGGTATTTTGTTGCAGCTTTTAGAAAGCTTTATAGGTATATTTATGATTGTTCCTGGATATAAGATTGGCTTGGCAAATATTGCTGGCTTATTTGCACTTTATATGTATGATGAAAAATCATTGGCTTATGTATCGTTGCTTCGTATCATTTTGTCAAGCTTAATGCAGGGAATGTTATTTTCTGTTTCGTTTTGGCTTTCGTTAAGCGGTGGTATTTTGGCTTGTATTGCGATGATCTTAGCGTATCGAAGTAAGGTGTTTTCGATTTATGGCGTAAGTATACTTGGAGCTAGCTTTCATAATATAGGACAAGTAATCGCAATTACTTGGATTTACCAACAGTATTTTATGCAGTTGTTTTTACCAATTCTTTTGGCATTGTCCATTGTGAGTGGTATATTAATAGCAGTAGTATGTAGAAAGGTCTTAGACCGATTAAGTGGAGGAAATTATGGAAAAATATAGTTATACACCAAAGGGTGTTTGTAGTCGTCAATTCAATTTTGAAATTGAAGATGGAATTATTAAAAGTTTTGAGGCCATTGGTGGATGCAATGGAAATTTAAAGGGAATTGGATGTTTATTGAAGGGAAGAAGTGTAGATGAAGTTATCGATACTTTGACTGGAGTAACATGTGGAAATAAGCCAACATCTTGTCCAGATCAAATCGCATGTGCGCTTAAGGCATATCGTGGCTGATCATTTTCTTGGGGCTTTAAAAGAAATTGAAAGACGTGCTCAAAATAACATTCTTGTATTTTCAGATGTATTAACAGAACGTTTAGAAGTCATTGCACAAAATATGGTTGGAAAATCAATTTCGGATAATGATTATTTAAAGTTGTTGGAATTGTATTATAAAAAGTTTTCGAAAGATGAAAATAAGCAGGCCATGTTGTTTTGTCTTTTAAGAATGCAGGAAGTTGTATTTTATAAAGAACATAAAGAGAATCAGGATGATTTAAGTAAGATGGAATTTAATGAGGAATATGATTCTATCACGAAAGCTTTTCTATCTAGAAAAAGAGATTATTATCAGATTACACTGAAAAATATATTTCAACGATTTATCTTATTAGACACACTTGCGTATATTGTGTTTTTACTTGTGTTTGTTCTTTTGATTCACATTTCTTTTAGGGTTTCATTTGTTTTACTAGTAATTTTGTGGGCGCTTGTATTGTATTTCGCGAAAAAGAAGGGTGTTCCTTATTTTTATAATTCAAGAATTCAAACACTTCTTCAAGATGTGGATTCAACGTTGTTACAGGTGGATCAAGCCATTTTCTAAAGTCGAGTAATCGACTTTTTTGTTTTTTAAATTTTTTCACAAGTTAACTTGTTAAATATATCACAAATATGATATTATTAATGCGTGGGGTGATAAAATGCAGAATAGAAATGTACCCAAAGCAACTTTACAGAGGTATCCGGTATATTTAAAAGCTTTACGTAAACTTCAAAAAAATGGCGTTGAACGAATTATGTCCAAAGAATTATCGAGCTTTGTAGATATTGAACCTACAACAATTCGTCGCGATTTCTCCTTTTTAGGGAATCTTGGAAAACAAGGTTACGGATACGATGTGGATAAACTGATTGAAATATTTAATAGTCAGTTAGGCGTTGATTTTGATGAAAAAATAATTTTAGTTGGTGCTGGTAACTTAGGTCGTGCGTTAATGAATTATAATAAATGGGATTATGTTGTTGGTGAAATCGCATGTGCATTTGATGTGGATCCAGCTAAGTGTGGAACACAATTTGGTGTCGAAGTATATCCGATGTCGGAGTTAGATACGAAGATTCCTGAAGGATGTCGTATTGCGATTTTAACAATTTCACATGATGTACAAGAAACAGTAGATAAATTAGTACAGTGTGGAATTAATGGTATCGTTGATTTTACGCATCAACATTTTTTAGTCCCAAAAGGGGTTGTCATTAAAAGTATTGATGTGGTATCATCAATACAAGAATTGGTATTTATTACAAATTCATTAGAAACAAAGACGCAGAAATAGAAGTCGTCCAAAACGAACATGTAAAGAGAGTCTTGTTAGGTGAAAATAGACAGTGCAAGTTTGGATTGATAACACCTGTGGAGTCGTACTGGAGAAATTAAGTAGACAGTAACGTGTGGAATGCGTTAAATTCCAATTGAGTGCATACATACGTGTGATGAAACAGGATGGTACCGCGGTAATAATCGTTCCTTTTAATTAAGGAACTTTTTTTATTTTGAAGGGAGAAACTATGTTAGTAAAAAAATTAAAAGAAACATTTGAACAGTACGATGGACAAAGTATTACTTTGCAGGGATGGGTTCGTACAAATCGTAATTCAAAGGCAGTTGGATTTATTGCGTTGAATGATGGAACAACTTTTTCGAATGTGCAGGTTGTATATGCGGATAGCTTAGAAAACTTTGATGAAGTATCAAAAATTACAACAGGTTCAGCTATGGAAGTAACAGGAAAACTTGTATGTACTCCAGATGCAAAACAGCCATTTGAAATTCAAGCCGAAAGTATTAGTGTTTTAGGATTATGTGATCACGATTATCCATTGCAGAAAAAACGTCACAGTTTTGAATTTATGCGTGAAATTCCTCATGTACGTCCTCGTGCAAATACATACTATGCTATGTTTAGATTAAGAAGTGTATTAAGTATGGCAATTCACACATTCTTCCAGGATCGCGGATTCGTATATGTACATACACCAGAAATCACTGGTAATGATGCAGAAGGTGCTGGTGAATGTTTTACAGTTACAACTCGTGAAGATGCAAAATATGACAAGGATTTCTTTGGTAAACATGCTCAACTTACAGTATCTGGACAATTGCATGTTGAACCATTCGCATTAACATATCGCAATGTTTATACTTTTGGTCCAACTTTCCGTGCAGAAAATTCAAATACAACTCGTCACGCTTCTGAATTCTGGATGATTGAACCAGAACTTGCGTTTGCGGATTTAGCCGATAACATGGATTGTATTGAAGAAATGATCAAATATTGTATCAACTATTGTTTAGAACATGCTAAAGAAGAAATGGAATTCTTTGCATCAATGATCGATAAAGAATGTATTAAACGTGTGACTCATGTTGCAAACTCTAACTTTGAAAGAATGACTTATACAAAGGCTATTGAATATTTGGAAAAAGCAAAAGATCAATTTGAAAACCAGGATATTTTCTGGGGTATGGATCTTCAGAGTGAACATGAGCGTTATATTTGCGAAAAAGTCGTAAATGGTCCTGTTTTCTTAACGGATTATCCAAAGGATATTAAAGCATTCTATATGCGTGTCAATGATGACAACAAGACAGTTGCAGCATGTGACTTATTAGTTCCTTATGTTGGAGAATTAGTTGGTGGTTCTCAACGTGAAGAGCGTTATGATGTGTTAGTGAATCGCATGAAAGAAATTGGAATGGAACAAGAGACATTACAATGGTATTTAGATTTACGTCGCTTTGGAGGATGCAAGCACTCAGGATTTGGTCTTGGGTTTGACCGTATGTTGATGTATTTAAGTGGTGTTGCGAATATTCGTGATGTTCAGCCATATCCACGTACACCTAGAAATTTAATTTTCTAATGAATTAAACAGGTATCTCGTTGATACCTGTTTTTTTGTGTGATATAAATAAGGGGTATGAAAAAAGTAAGAGTAGTTAATAATAAAAATTTAAGCACGATGATCGTCGGAGTTGTTACTATCGCTATTGTGGTTGTCTGTGTTTTTTTATATGTATCAAGGCCAACTGAAATAGATAAGTTGTCACAATCTTATTTGGATACAGTGGATGTTGAAAAGCTGCGAAAAAAGGTGGAGACAAGTTTTGATGGGTCTTATCGACTCAGTGATTATTTAGTTTATGGGGAGACGTTGTCTTTGTATAAAGATGAGTATGGTACAAAGAAAATGGATAAAATGCAAGGCAATAACATTGTTCTAAGAAATGTTATGAATGATGCCATTACAAGTTTTACATTTAATGGAAAAGTGGATTCAGGTATTGATTTAGGTTCTTTAAAAGAAGGAATTTATGAACTATATACATATGATCATTATGAAAAGGAGCGTATCTATTTTGACGATGCATTTAAGGCGAAGACAATCACGACAATGCGTCGCAATAAAAAGGTGAAAGATATTACGTTTGTGGCAGATAAAGAGGCATTAAAAGAGTATGATATTCATTTAAAGAAAAATTATACGTTTATTATTGTCACTAAGCATATCCCAAAATCCAATGTATATGATGTAGTGATCGATCCATGTGGAAATGCGATGAATTACATCTCGAATACAGTAGATTATGGTGCAAGTACATCAATTTTAGATGAACCAACTTCTTCCATGGAATTTGCGAAAAAATTAAAAAAAGAATTAGAAGAAAAGGGATTAAAGGTAAAAATCTTGCGTAAAGAAAACGAAACGCCTGGATATTATGGTGCAGATGGTCGTCCGGCTCGTGGTTATAAGGCAAAGGCTAAATTATATATTGCCTTGGGTGCAAGCTATGATGAAAATGTAGATGCGCCTTATATGATGGCAAGTCCATATACAAATAGTGGGTTGGCTAATACAATCTCATATTATATGGATCAAAGTGGCTTGACATTGTATGCGGCTAGAACGAACAGCACGCAGGAAAATGGAGTTTTATATGATTCATTTGCCGAAGATGAAAAGGGTGAAGTAAAAAAATATGAACTTTACCCACAATTAAGAGAAACTGGTGGAAGAGCAACATACACTGGTGTTTATGGTGATGAAATGAGAAATGCAAAATATAAAGATGTCTTTGGGATGTATGGATTATACTTTTCATATGCGAGCGCAATGAATTCTCAAAGTGTTGCTTATTTTAACGACAATACGGATGCGATAGCGAAAACTTTGGTGAAAGGTATTGTTAGATATTTTGAAATTTAGGGTGATAGTATGAAGTTACAATTAAGTAATATACAAAAGTCATTTGGAGCAAAAACAGTTTTGGCAGGTGCTAACTTTCAAGTGCGTGATAATGAAAAGATTGCGTTGGTTGGTCGTAATGGCTGTGGTAAAACAACATTGATGAAAACTATATGTGGACTGGAACACTATGATTCGGGTTCTCGTATGGTTTTAAATGGTACAAATGTTGGGTATTTGGCACAGATTACTTTTGTGGACGAAGAAAAGACAGTGTATGAAGAACTTTTAACGGCTTTTGACAAGGTTCGAGAATTGGAAAAGCAGTTAAATGCTCAGGCAGAAGTACTTAAAACGGATTCAAGTGAGAAGCAACTTGAAAAGTATGATGCATTGCAGACACGTTTTGAGGCATTGAATGGATATCAATATGAGGTGGAATTAAAGAATGTGTTTTTTCATTTTCAGTTTGAAGAAAGTGATTTAAATAAAAAATTGTGTGAATTTAGTTCTGGACAAAAAACGAGAATTGCGCTGGTTAAACTGTTATTGACAAAACCAGATATCTTATTATTGGATGAACCGACAAACCATTTGGATATTGCAGCTATTGAATGGCTTGAAAATTATGTGAAGCATTATCCTTTCGCGGTTGTTTTAGTGAGTCACGACCGAATGTTCTTGGATCATGTTGTAGATGAAATCGTGGAAATTGAGTTTGGTAAAACCCAAAGATATGTGGGGGATTACTCGCATTATTTGAAGGCAAAAGATGAATATCTAAAAAAGAATCATGAAGCGTATATTCGTCAGCAACAAGAGATTCATCGTTTAGAAGATTTGATTGAAAAATTCCGTTATAAAAAGAATAAGGCCGCTTTTGCCAAGAGTAAGCAGAAATATTTAGATCGCATGGATAGAATTGAAGATAGTACTTCAGATACCAGTCAGATGAAGGCTGTGTTTACTTGTGCAAGAAAAGGTGGTAAGCAGGTTCTTGAAGTGGAAGATTTACAGGTTGGTTATGATAAAGTGCTGTCTGATGTTTCTTTTCAATTATTGCAAGGACAAAGAATGGCTATCGTTGGTCCTAATGGAATAGGTAAATCAACTTTGATCAGGACTTTGGTGAAAGAACTGCCTGCGATATCAGGTAGCTTTAAATTTGGCCATCAAATTGATGTAGGGTATTTCAATCAGGAAAGTGCTCAGATGAAGTCGAATAAGAATGTATTGGATGAATTGTGGGATATGGATCCGGATGCAACACAAACACAGATTCGTAATACGTTAGCAAGTTTCCTTTTTACACAGGATGAAGTTTTTAAAGAAGTGAATGATTTGTCGGGTGGAGAAAGAGTTCGATTGGCTTTGGCAAAATTAATGTTAGAGCATGATAATGTTTTATTATTGGATGAACCTACAAACCACTTAGATATTCCGGCGAAAGAAGCTTTGGAATCCGCTTTAGAAAAATATGATGGAACGATTCTATTTGTATCGCATGACCGTATGTTTTTAAAAAAGATGGCTACACGTGTACTAGAAATGGGTTCAATCAGTAAAGTGTATGATTTGAATTACGAAGAGTACTTAGAAAAAAAGGCAAGTAATGAACTTGTGGAATCGGTTGCCAAGGTCGAAAAAGAAGCGAAGCCACAAACGGTATCTTTCACGGATTTAAAAGCAATTAAGAATCGTGTCGCAAAACTAGAAGTGCTTTTAGAGGAAGCAGAACAAGATTTAGAGGCAATGCGAGAATTGAGATATGAACCAGAATATTACCAAGATTATCGTAAGATGGAAGAGTTAGATGCGAAAATAGATGATAAACACAACGAAATTGCTGCATTGATGCAAGAGTGGGAAGAAAAAATGGCTATGTTGGAATAGAGTGTCAATTCGGCACTCTTTTTTTGAAAAAATAGTTGCATTTAAAAATATGCTGTGGTAATATAAATGAGCACTGATAAATGGACTCTTAGCTCAGCTGGCAGAGCAACTGACTCTTAATCAGTGGGTCTGGGGTTCGAATCCCCAAGAGTCCACCATTTATGTGTTTAAGTCGATTTACTCGGCTTTATTTTTTTGAAAAAAGATATTGAATAAACCATATGTGTGTGGTATTATCAATGAGTAAAAGAAATGGAAAGATAGAAGCACCCCTTCTCACCTGATGTCTAAGAGACATAGGTTCACGGCCAATTCAGTTTGAATTCGTTTAAAAAGAGTGATGGGTGTGGAATGCACCCATTTTCTTTTTGGAAAAATGAAGAAGGATGGTGTCGAATATCAATAATAGAAAAGTTGCCCCAAATAATGTAAACGATGATTTGTTTAACGAAAAGATTCCGTTTAGAGAAGTTCTTGTCATCAATGCGGATGGAGAACAATTGGGAGTTATGTCAAAAAAAGAAGCATTGGACATTGCATACAAACAAAATTTAGATTTGTTGTGTGTAGCACCCAAGGCGCGTCCGGCCGTGTGTAAAGTTTTAGACTATGGTCGTTATCATTTCGAACAACAGAAAAAAGCAAAAGAAGCTAAGCGTAAGCAACATGTTGTTGAAGTTAAATCTTTGCGTTTATCGCCGATTATCGATACACACGATTTTGAAACAAAAGTTCGTCAGACGTCAAAATGGATCGAAGCGGGTATGAAAGTAAAGATTGATATGCGATTCCGTGGTCGTTTGATCACTCGCTTGGAAGTTGGTCGTAAGATCATGAATGACTTCATCGAAGCTATGGGTGAAGTAGCTATCGTTGAGAAAAAACCTTCAATGGAAGGTAATACGATGTCAACAGTGTTGGCACCTAAAAAGAAGTAAGGAGGACTAGACTATGCCTAAAATGAAGAGTCACAGAGGATTAGCAAAACGTGTAAAAAAGACAGGTTCTGGAAAATTAAAGAGATCTCACGCTTATACATCTCACCGTTTCCATGGAAAGACTAAGAAACAACGTCGTCACTTAGCTAAACCAGGTACTGTACATGCTACAGATTACAAACGTATTAAGGAAATGTTAGTTAAGTAATTAAGGAGGATATAAAGAATGGCAAGAGTTAAAGGTGGAACAGTTTCACGCGCTCGTAGAAAAAAAGTGTTGAAACTTGCCAAAGGATACTTTGGATCAAAACATACATTATACAAAACTGCAAATGAGCAGGTAATGCATTCATTCAGATATGCATACAACGACCGTCGTAAGTTAAAAGGAAACATGCGTAAAATCTGGATTACACGTATTAATGCAGCTGCACGTATGAATGACTTATCATACTCTCGTTTAATGCACGGATTAAAATTAGCTAATATTGCGATCAACCGTAAAATGTTAAGTGAAATGGCTATTCACGATGCTGAAGGCTTCACTAAACTTTGCGAAGAAGCAAAAGCAGCTTTAAATGCATAATTAAACTGTCGTATGACAGTTTTTTTGTTTCTTGTTGACAAATTATTCTGTGTAGGGTATATCTTAAGAGATTAGATTTAACTAACTATCACTAAATGCAATTATGGAATCGCTTTTTTCACTTGTTTAATAATTTGATTTCATAAGATGAGGACATTTTAAAAATGTCCTTTTTTGTTTACAAATTGAAAAAGTAAGATTATACTAACTGTAAGTTAGAAACAACTAATTCTAACTTACATTCATAGTTCTAAGGATGATATATATTATGAAAGACGGATGGAAAAACAAAACAATGTGGACTTTTATTGGAGGTGCAGCGACAGCTCTAGCTGGGTCTAAGTTTTTAAAAAGTAACACAGCCCATGATTTAGCTGTTAAAGGTTTAGCTGGTGGAATGAAGCTTAAATCGGACACAACTTATAAGTATGAGACAATTAAAGTGGATGCAAAGGATTTATTAGAAGAAGCCAAAGTTCAACACGAAGGCGAATAAAATGAGTAGTTTTACTATTGCCCATGACATTCCGGGTCGAATGCGAATTCGCTATGGAAAGAATAAGTTTTCTAGTGTTCAGGGCGAAGTTTTAAAAAAGGATCTTTATGCATGGCCTATGATTGAGAGTGTGGAGGTCATCAACGTTACGGGTAGTGTTTTGATGTTGTATGACAAAGCACAAAAAGGTTTGTTACTGAATAAACTAAAGGATTTAGATATCTAATATCTTCAAAATGCAGATACTTCTTCGATTGTAGTTCATTCACAAACACCAGAAGCTATTGCTATGAATCGAGAATATATGAATCGGTTCTTTAAGATTATTGGTAAACGTTATTTCATTAAATGTTTTTACCAATGGGACTTGGCAATGCGATTACGATTTATAAGTCCATTCAGTTTATTCGAGAAGGATTTAATTCACTTTTACAATGTAAAATCAATGTTCCTTTATTGGATGCCACAAGCATTGGTGTAAGTTTAATTCAAAAGAATTATACGATTGCAGGAAATATTATGATGTTACTAAATATTTCTGATTTGTTAGAAGATTACACACGTAAGAAAACAAAATTGGAATTATCCAATAGTTTATCGATTCAATTTGATAAAGTGTGGATTTTAGAAGATGGTGTAGAACAAGAGATTGCCATGTCTAAGCTTTAAAAAGGGGATGTAGTCATCTCAAAAATGGGTTCTATGATTCCAATCGATGGAGAAGTCGTGGATGGAGAAGCAATGATCAATGAATCTAGCTTTACGGGAGAGCCTCTTTCTAAACATGTAAAGAAAAATGACACAGTATTTGCGGGCACTTTAGTTGAAGAAGGTAAACGGTTTATTCGTGTTCGTAATTTACAAGATGAAAGTCGCATTAGTAATATTGTTAAGATGATTGATACAAATGAATCATTAAAGGCAAGTATTCAAGCTAAGGCTGAGTATTTGGCAGATTCTATTGTTCCATTTAGTTTTTTAGGTTTCTTTGGCGTTTTAGCTTTGACAAGAAATGTAACACGCGCAACATCAGTATTGATGGTGGACTATTCTTGTGCCATTCGATTATCGACTTCCATTGCGGTTATTAGTGCTATGCTAGAAGCTAGTAAACGAAATGTTTTAGTAAAAGGTGGTAAGTATTTAGAGGCAATCAAAGATGCGGATGTGATTGTCTTTGATAAGACGGGTACTTTGACAAACGCCAATCCAACCGTAAAGAAAGTAGTTCCTTTAAATGGGTATACGCGTGATGAAGTATTAAGGATTGCAGCTTGTCTTGAAGAGCATTTTCCTCATAGTGTAGCCAATGCGATTGTAAACCAGGCAAAAAAGAAGGCTTAATTCATGATGAAGAGTATGCCAAGGTTGAATATATCCTTGCGCATGGTATTGCGACAAGATTTTATGGTAAGCGTGCCATTATTGGTAGTGATCATTTAATATTTGAAGATGAAGGTATTCCAAAAACAGAAGAATTAAACGAAACGATTGATTCTTTAGAAAGTGAAGTAGCCGAATCTATGATTTATCTTGAGATTGACAATCAAGTCGCTGGAATTATCAGTATTTATGATCCTTTAAAGCTTGAGGAAAACAAGCTAATCATAATTTAAACACATTAGGAATGACTAAAGTCGTTATGTTGACAGGGAATTGTGATAGTGCCGCAAAAGCAGTGGCTCATGAATTGGATTTAGATGATTATCGTGCATCAGTTTTACCAGAAGATAAGGCTGCATATATTAAGATGTTGAAGGATCACGGACATACTGTGATTATGGTTGGAGATGGTATCAATGATACGCCAGCACTCTCAACGGCAGATGTTTCTATTTCTATGCAGGATAGTTCAGATTTAGCTCGAGAACTCGCGGACATTACACTTGTTTCAAGCAATTTAAATGAGCTTGTTATACTTCGTCGACTTGCTATGAATTTATTCGAGCGTATTCATGCGAATTATCGTTTTATCGTGGCCTTTAATTCAAGCTTGATTGGACTAGGTGCTTTAGGCTTGATGAGTCCAAACACTACAAGCTTATTACATAACGGAAGTACGTTTGCGATTGCTGCATCATGTACGCGTAATTATTTATAAAAAAACTGGATTTTTGATCCAATGTCATTAAGTTAAGAAATGACGGTTTTGAGGGGAACACAAAAAATGTGCT
>NZ_JAJDMK010000446.1:0-218 GCF_020593575.1 Holdemanella sp. DFI.5.55 | reverse complement strand
ACCTGATCCCTTCCCGAACTCAGAAGTGAAACCTCTTCGCGCTGATGGTAGTGTGGGGTTACCCATGTGAGAGTAAGTCATCGCCAGCTCATTATTCCTAAAAACACCCTATTCTAACGAAGAGGGTGTTTTTTATGTGTGGGGAAAATTAAATAAGTACAAATAGGACATAAAATGAGCCTTTCAATACTTTAATATTCAGACGTGTAGTGTGCATC
>NZ_JAJDMK010000445.1:0-218 GCF_020593575.1 Holdemanella sp. DFI.5.55 | reverse complement strand
GGTCACCTAATCTATCGGCCGGTGCATGAATTGACTGACGTTCGCTGGAAAGACGTTGGTGAGCACATCTCGCAGACAATCGGACTGGCACAAGGTGAAGAGATCATCAAGGCCATGATTTTTGATCGGCTGGATATGCCTGGAACGTTGCTGATGGGAACCAGCGATGGTCAAGTCAAGCAGACCGAGTTCAAGGAATATCAGCCAGGATCGCGCTA
>NZ_JAJDMK010000444.1:0-218 GCF_020593575.1 Holdemanella sp. DFI.5.55 | reverse complement strand
ACGCGGTCTGGCGTCTGTTCTCACGGAAAGTGCGCGGCATCGTCTCGCAAAGCTATTCCACGACCGGCTATGATCTATACCTAAAAAATGGTGGCCAACGCAGATAACAGATAAGGAAGAATCGTCCATGCAAGGGCGTTTTCTTTCAAACGGAATTTTATAGTTATAATATAGTACAACATATTTAAAATTACAAAAGAAAGCGTTATAATACCAAT
>NZ_JAJDMK010000443.1:0-218 GCF_020593575.1 Holdemanella sp. DFI.5.55 | reverse complement strand
ATTCGGGTTATGGCATTTTGGTCGTAACCGCAGTCCTGCCGGTATATTTTAAGGCCGTTGCTCACCAGAATGGGATCTCAGCCGCTCTCTCAACGGCATTATGGGGATATGCCAACAGCGCGGGGACTTTGGTCGTTTCGCTTTTAGCGCCTTTTTTAGGAGCAATGGCGGATTATCCTTATGCCAAACGACGCTGGCTGAACTGGTTTGCTGGCTTG
>NZ_JAJDMK010000442.1:0-218 GCF_020593575.1 Holdemanella sp. DFI.5.55 | reverse complement strand
AAAAAAATCAAGGCAACGATAAAATCATTTTAGCCAAAAAGTCGAATTTAAAAATTAGCGAATGGAATTTTAGTGTCAAACTGAATTTTTGGCATATAGCAATGGTAAGGGGGGAAAAGCGATGCATCTGCGTGAATTTATCTTAAGGCTGAGTCTATGCAGCTGTTTGAGTCGGCATATGAAATATCGGCTTTTAATGGCTGCCATTCAGCAAAAAC
>NZ_JAJDMK010000441.1:0-219 GCF_020593575.1 Holdemanella sp. DFI.5.55 | reverse complement strand
AACGATTGATACCTATTGACCTGGCTTGATGCCGGAAACCTTCAGTGCCTTGTACATTGTAACGCCGGCACAGGTCAGAGAAGTTGCCTCAACTGGGTCCAGGCCTTCTGGTACTTTAACTGCATAGTCAGCAGGAACGATGCATTGTTGAGCCATAGCGCCATCAGCAGTGTAGCCGGCGTTCAAAACGTTGCGGCAAAGCGTTTCACGACCCGTCAG
>NZ_JAJDMK010000440.1:0-219 GCF_020593575.1 Holdemanella sp. DFI.5.55 | reverse complement strand
CAGCAGTTCGTCAACGTCTGGAATGATGATATTGTCGTCTTCATGTGCCAGATGACGTGAAACAATCGTTAAGACAGCAGCACCCCGTGACTGCGTTTCTTCCAGATTGCTGCGCGTAAGGCCCGCAGTCCGATCCTGGGTAATAATAGCAATTACCGGCGTTTGGTTTTCAATCAGCGCGATCGTACCATGCTTAAGCTCACCGGATGCAAAGCCTTC
>NZ_JAJDMK010000439.1:0-220 GCF_020593575.1 Holdemanella sp. DFI.5.55 | reverse complement strand
CAATTATTGGCATTGCCGGCCTGGCATTTTGCGGTGTCTTGGTTGAAACCTCAATGAATGTTACGTTTCCAACTTTGATGCGTGATTTTCACCAAAGTCTAAATGCCGTTCAATGGGTCACGACCGGCTATCTGCTGACCGTCGCTCTAACCGTTGTCTTGGCAGCCTTTCTGCAACGTCGCTTTAAACTGCGCGGCTTGATTGTTGGATCTAGTCTGGC
>NZ_JAJDMK010000438.1:0-220 GCF_020593575.1 Holdemanella sp. DFI.5.55 | reverse complement strand
CGGCACCACAGGTATTCGCCAACTGAATGACAGCCACCTGGATAGATCCGGCTTTTTCTGCCTGATCGGCGAGAGAGCGGGTGATCCACGTTGACCAGCCAACCGGCACCAGCGCGAAGGCTAAGCCCCAGATAATCGCAATCGCAGACGCCACCCACTTATCGCTGCCCCAGAAAATCAGCACAGCGGCGCTGCCAGCACCATCACCACGCCTGACAGC
>NZ_JAJDMK010000437.1:0-220 GCF_020593575.1 Holdemanella sp. DFI.5.55 | reverse complement strand
CTTGAAAGAACCACGGCAAGAGTCTGGACTTATGATGAGTTGGCCTTAAAATGATCAGCGTTAATCAGCCCCGCCTAAAGTTGGCTGTGATCCAATAATTAACAAGAATCAGCTAGCAGTGGATGTAAGCTTATGAAGCTGGTGCGCGCCTTACAGCCTTACAATAGCGGATCTTGACTACGATTATTCAAGCTTGAAGTTGCGGACGACCTTGTCCAGA
>NZ_JAJDMK010000044.1:0-19936 GCF_020593575.1 Holdemanella sp. DFI.5.55 | reverse complement strand
GGAGCACATTTTTTTATGTTCCCCTCAAAGCCGTCATTTCTTAACTTAATGACATTGGGATTCACCGTGTTCCTGTTGTTGAAAAAGGAAAACTTGTTGGATTGATTACAGAAGGTATGATTTCTAATTCGGGTACAACGAATGCGACGAGCTTAAGCATATATGAATTAAATTATTTATTGTCAGAAACGACTGTAAGCACAGTGGTGGTAAAAACGTCATTTCTGTCGATGAAAATGAATTGATGGAATATGCAACACAGAAAATGTTGAAAAACAACATTGGATGTTTGCCGGTCACAAATGCTTCTGGCGAAGTTACAGGTATTGTAACGCAGAATGATGTGTTTAAATGTTTCTTGAATGTTCTTGGATGGGATGAAGTGGGTTCAAGAATTACGGTTGTCGTAAAAGATGAAATTGGTGCGATTGGTAAGCTGTCGGAAATTATTGCTGAAAATAAAGTGAATATCAATCATATTGGTGTGTATTCTTTTGAGGATGGAATTGCCAATCTGGTTATTCGTTGTGATACTATTGAACCAGATGATTTACAAGCAGATTTAGAGCGTAAAGGCTATAAAGTATTAGAGTGCTTCGTTCGTGATAAATAGAAAAAGGTCTAATTCATATGAATTAGGCCTTTATGCTTTTTCAGGTACAACAACGGCTAATCCGCCTAGTGCACTTTCTTTTAGTTCAATTGGAAGTTTCTTTCCTGTTAGATTCATGGTTTGTACAACCATATCAAAACTAACACGATTCTTTTTTACGTTACGCAAATATTTGGCAAGTCTTGCAGCATCCACGCTTCTTTGTGCAGCTATTGCATTTCTTTCAATACAAGGAATCATTACGTATCCGCCAACTGGATCGCATGTAAGTCCTAGATGGTGTTCTAATCCAATTTCAGCAGCACATTCAATTTGTTCGTTGTTTTGAAGTTGACAATAAGCGACAAAAGCAGCGCCCATAGAGCAGGCAGCACCAACTTCTGCTTGACATCCAGCTTTGGCACCTGAGATGGTTGCGTTTGTCTGAATTAGATTTCCAATCAATCCAGCGACTTTAAGTCCTTGGATAATTGTTTTTTTAGGATATTTTTGATCGTGATAGAAATGATATACAAGACTTGGTAAAACGCCACAGCTACCCATGGTCGGAGCTGTTACGACAATACCTCCACTGGCATTTTGTTCGTTGGCTGCATAGGCATAGCTACTTAGTAATAAACTGTTTTTATCTTGAATATCACTACAACTTTGTGCGGATTGGTGTAATGCATGGGCTACTCGATCAATTTTTAAGCTTCCAGGTAAAACACCAGTCTTCTTTAACCCGGTATTAACTGTTTTTAACATTTGTTTGAAGATTTGATTCATGTAAGAGTCAAAATCAGAATCTTCTACTTCATCGATATATTGGTCTAAACGTAAATGACGTTCATTACAATAGACTTGAATATCATCCATCTTTGTGTGTGGATAAATTTCTGGGTCTACATTTCCTTTTTTTCCATCGATTTCTATTTTACCGCCACCAATTGATACGAATGTATGTTTTGCAATTTTTGTATCCTTGTCAAATACTTCAATGATCATTGTGTTTGGGTGTTCAACAGGGGTTTTCATATCAAAAATGATCTCGCATTTACTAGTGCCTAACGTTTTTAATATAATTTTGTCTGTAAGGTGCCCTTTTCCTGTAAGTGCTAAAGAACCAAATAATGTAATTTTGAAGTTTGTAGCTTCTGGATACTGTTCATTGATATATTTAGAAGCCATCATTGGACCAAATGTGTGTGAACTGCTTGGACCTGGTCCGATTTTATAAATTGTCTTAATACTTTGCATGTTATTTTCCTTTCAGAATCTTAATATATTATATTGTATTTTTTTAAAAAGGGATATTAAAAAATTATATATTTATTAATAATTATTAAGATTTGTTTGTGTTAAAATATAGAGTGCTAGTAGTAGCGCTATAAGGGGAAAGGGAGATAATTGTGGTATTTTCTAGTTTGTTGTTTGTATTCGCATTTTTTACTCCACATCTGGTTGTATATTTTTTTGCACCCAATGGAAAAAAGAATTTGGTTTTGTTGATATCAAGTCTAATTTTCTATGCATGGGGGGGACCAAAATATTTATTATTGTTGATGTTGGAAACTTTTATTAGTTGGTATTTTGCTTTGAAAATGAGTGATTCAAAAAAATCAAAGCTCTATTTAATTCTTGCGTGTTGTTGTTTACTTGGATTGTTGGCGATTTTCAAATATACAGGTTTCTTTTTAAATAACTTAAAGTTTTTTATACATTGGCCTGATAAGATTCCAACTATTGTTTTACCGATTGGTATTTCGTTTTATACATTTCAATTGTTGTCATATGTTGTTGATGTATATAAAAAAGAGGTATCACCACAACAAGATTATTGGAAGTTATTATTGTATTCTAGTTTATTTCATCAATGTATTGCAGGGCCTATTGTTCGTTATGAAACAGTTCAAAATGAAATTGATAACAGAAAAGTCTCGTTTGAAGACGTATTTTATGGGTTTCGAAGATTTAGTATTGGATTAGCTAAAAAAGCAATTTTAGCCAATTCGTGTGCTTCTATTGCAGATACATTATTACCAGGAGGATTAGATGCCATTCATAATCAATCGGTTCTGGGAATTTGGCTATCTATGATTTGTTATATGCTACAAATTTATTTGGATTTCTCAGCATATTCTGATATGGCCATTGGAATGGGAAGGATGATTGGCTTTCATTATTTAGAAAACTTTAACTATCCATATATCGCAAAAAGTGTTCAAGATTTTTGGCGTAGATGGCATATTTCTTTAAGTTCATTTTTTAGAGACTATGTATATATTCCATTGGGCGGAAATCGTTGTAGCAAGAAAAAATGGATCCGTAATATGTTTGTGGTATGGTTTTTAACTGGGATGTGGCATGGAGCTAGCTGGAATTTCATTTTATGGGGTTTATATTATCTATGTTTCCTTTTATTGGAAAAATTTTATATAAAAGATCGAATGCCAGATATATGGAAACGTGTTTACACATTGCTCGTTATATTCTTTGGATGGATCATTTTTAAATATTCTGATTTATCACAATTAGGGGCTGTATTATTAGGATTATTTGGAATTGGTGTTTCTGGATTCTATAGTATGGAAGTTAAAACTATATTCTTAAGTAATGTTTTCTTCTTGATTTTCTCAATGTTAGCATGTACCACTTTAGGAAAATCATTACATAAATATTTGGTGAAGAAATCAAATACAGATAATGTGGTAATGGTTCTATATTCTATTTTCGCTGCGATTGTACCATTCACATTGATGTTTGTTTCGTTTTTGGCTTTATTGGGGAACAGTTACAATCCGTTCTTGTATTTCCAATTTTAGGGGGTAGTTATGAAACAGAAAAAACAATTTAAAATTTTGACTAAACTAGTAGCTGTTATTTTATGCTTATGCTTGATGTTTACAGGTTGTATTACAGGTGCTGCATTTTTTGTTAGACCTGCGACAAGTGATTTAGAAAAAAGAAAGCTAACAGAATTTCCAAAGTTCACGATGGCAACGTTTTTGAATGGGCAATATTTTAGCGATATTTCGATTTGGTATGCAGATACATATCCAATGAGAGATTCGTTGATGAATTTATCTCAAGAGATGAAAAATGTTTATGGAGTTCGCCAAAAGACTATGATGGTTGGAACAAAAAAAGAGGCGGATAAGATTCCTACAAAAAAGAAAAAAACAAAAAAAGTAGAACCTGTTCCAGTTCCTGAAGATTATTCATTTGATGAGGATATGCAAAACCAAATTTTATCAAATTTGTATGTAAAAAATGGTGCTGCATATAGTATGTATTATTTTGTTCAGGATTCAGCAGATTTATATATTAATGCCATGAATCGTTTTGCAAAGCGACTAAAAGGAACATCGAAAGTTTATTCATTATTGATTCCAAATAACTCGATTGTTCTGCCTGATGATGAATTGAAAAAATTAGGTGGTTCCGATATGAAACAGGCTATTAATTATTATTATAAGAATTATAAGAAGGTGACTGGAATTGATGACTATTCTTATATTGAAAAGGCCAAAGATCAATATCTATATTTTAGAACAGATCACCACTGGACTGCTTTAGGAGCTTATCAGGCATACAAAGCATTTTGTAAAGAAAAAGGCTGGAAACCAGAAGAATTAGATAGTTTTGAAACAAAGAGGTTTGAACCATTCCTTGGTACGGCATATGATCAATTGCGTCTTCCAGAAATGGAGGCTAATCCAGATTATGTGGATGCGTATATTCCACATGCGACAAATGATATGGTATATTGGGATGAAAATGGAAATGAGACTAACTACAACGTAATCGCGGATGTAAGTGATTGGTCAGAAGGGTCAGGTTACTATTGTTTTATTGGTGGAGATAATCCGTTGAGTGTGATTAAAAATCCAACAAAGGAAAAAGGCAAGTCGGTTTTATTGATTAAAGAATCGTTTGGTAACAGTTTTGCACCGTTCTTGGTGGATCATTACAAGACTGTGTATATAGCTGACTTTAGATGTTTAACTATGAATATTGTGGATTTCTGTAAAGAAAACAAAATCGATGATGTCATTTTTGAAAATAATATTTCAATAATTGGTAGTACGCAAGTTGCATCTACATATGATCAATTATCACGTGCTGGAGAATAAATAAAAAGACTGCAGAGGAATTAATCTTCTGCAGTTTCTTTTGCATATGAATCTAAATCATTTGGAAAATTGATTTTATTTAATTTTTTGATGCTAAGTTCGATTGAAATATCAATATCTGCACTTGCTTTATCTACGGTTTGTTTACCTGTAAAGCTTAAAATCATGTGTGAGATTTTTTCGTTTTTGATGGTTGCAACAAGTGTAGCATGATCTAGTTTAACGGATCCCATGTTATCGAGTAGTGTTGCTAATTTGCTTGTATTGACTTTAAATGTGTAGGTATCATTTTCTTTTTTAGAGGAATCAAATAATTTGCATAATTGATCGTCAGTTAAATCTAGAAATGGGTTGTATGTATTTAATTTTGAATTCTTTTTAAGTCCGATCTTATCGACTGTACTTTGGGTTTTTGTACCCATAGAATTTAAATATGTTTTTCCATCTTTAATGTAAAAGTTTAAAAAATTATTTTTCACATGATCGCCTGCAACTAAACCTATTGAAGTAGCAACTTGTAGATCTTCTTTTTGAAGAATTTGTGCATCAATATTCATTTTTGAATCTTTCATATCCAATGTTCCACTGATTTGGGCGCTTTTTAGATTTAATGTATTACCTAATGCATCAAAGAATGTAAGGATGTCATCATTGTTTTTTGAGTTTGAACATCCTGCAAGGCTAAGCGATAAAAAACAAGTTATAATTAGGGTTAAAAATTTTTTCATTCGGAACTCCTTTAAACGTTTATATTGTATGCACAATTAAAGGGAATGTCAAAATGGATAAATGAAAAAGCACCTACTTTGTGCAGGTGCTGAAAAAGGATAGGCAATATTTAT
This sequence comes from Holdemanella sp. DFI.5.55, assembly GCF_020593575.1. Lineage (NCBI taxonomy): Bacteria > Bacillati > Bacillota > Erysipelotrichia > Erysipelotrichales > Erysipelotrichaceae > Holdemanella > Holdemanella sp. DFI.5.55. The sequence continues at coordinate 14,366 of NZ_JAJDMK010000044.1, read as the reverse complement.
AACTCATTTTTTAAATTTTGTCAAGTTTTTATTGACATTTGGTGGTTTTACTAGTAGTATAATAAATTGCATAATAGTGTGTGTTTTCAGGTGAAAACCACCTAGTATAGTACAAATTCGAACGAAAGGATGGCATGCATGGACAACAACAAAGCATATCGTATTGTCTCGTGTGGAAAAAAATCTTCCCGCCGAGATTACTCAAAGGTTAGTGGTAAATTAGAGTTACCTAATCTTGTCGAAATCCAGACAGATTCATTTAAATGGTTTACGCAACAAGGTATCCAAGAAGTATTTGAAGAAATCTATCCAATTGAAAACTATGGAAAAAACATTCGCTTAAATTTCCTTCGTTATCATTTTGAAGAACCAAAATATAACGCAGAAGAATCTATGTATAGAGAATGCAACTTTGCAGCACCTCTATATGCAGATATGGAATTAGAAGTTACAGACTCAGAAACTGGGGAAGTTGTAACTAAGAGTGAAGAAGTATATTTAGGGGATTTCCCTTTAATGACAGAAACTGGTACATTCATCATCAATGGTGCAGAACGTGTAATCGTTAGTCAGATCGTACGTTCTCCAGGAGCATATTTTGCGGACAGTTATGATGAAAAAACTGGTAAACAAAACTATAGCTGTGAATTAATTCCAAGTCGTGGTACTTGGTTAGAGTTTATGACTGAACAAAAGAAAACTACAAACGGACGTTTAATTAATGTTTCTATTGACCGTCGCCGTAAAGTATTATTCAGTATTTTATTCAAGGCGATTGGTATGTCTTTGAATATCGGAGTGAACGAAGATACTCACGATACATCAATGATGGAAACATTCCTTCGTGCAATGGGACGTAACTGGTCTGATGTAGCTACAGATGCAGAAGATCGCGAATACATGAATATGTATTTGTTGTTGTATACTGCTTTCTTCGGTAAATATGAAGAAATCGAAAACACTTTATTGAACGATAAAGTAAAAACAACGCAGGAAGCGTTACTTTCTTTCTATGAAAATCAAAGAAGTGATGAAATCCCTACATTAGATGGATCAATCACTTTGATGCAAGCTAAATTCTTTGATCACCGTCGTTATGACTTGACAAAAGCTGGTCGTTATAAATTACGTAAGAAATTAAATGCGATTGATCGTATGGCAGGTATGACACTTGCTCATGATATTGTTGATGTAAATGGCAACGTATTCATGGAAAAAGGTACTATGGTTCACCGTGATGAAAGAAATGCATTACGTGAAGAATTGGCTAAGGGTACTTATTGTGTCGCTTATCCATTCCGCTCAGAATTCCATGAAGAAGATATCGTTTCAATTCCAACAAGCTGGACTACAGGATTAATTGGTCGTGTATTAGCTAGTGATGTTGAAACAGAAGATGCTTATTTAGATGTTGGTACAGTATTAACTGAACAAGATGTTTTAGCAATCCAAAAGGCTGTTGAAAATGTTGATATTTTTGCAGGATTGTTTGCACAACCAGTTAAATTAACAGCCGAAAATATGGATTCTGTATTTAACTATGGTCAACGTTTATATGCTCTTGGACGTTTAACAAATGCTCAAGGTGAAGATATTGTTGATGCAGATATGGAATTAGTTGCGAACCGTTATATGGTTGGTGTAAGTCCAGATGCTATCGATAGTGATGTTGAAACACAAGTTAAACAACGTGCTTTAAGTGAAGATATCACAGCATGGTTGATTGGTGCATGTGTTCAAGAATTATATATTATTGACAATAATGGGGATGAAGTCCGTGTTGCTGGAAATGACCCATTCGCAAATAAACACACAATTACAGTTTCAGATATGTATGCATTCTTCTCATATAGCTTAAACGTTATGGAAGGTGTAGGAACAACAGATGATATCGATATGTTAGGTAACCGTCGTATTCGCTCTGTTGGTGAATTGATTCAGAACCAGTTCCGTATTGGTTTATCTCGTATGGAACGTGTCGTTAAAGAACGTATGTCAATTCAAGAAATGGATAGCTTAACTCCTAGAAAATTGACAAACATTCGTCCTTTGACAGCTGCAATTAAAGAATTCTTCTCTAGTTCACAGTTATCACAGTTCATGGATCAACAAAACCCTCTAGCTGAGTTGACAAATAAACGTCGTATTTCAGCCTTAGGTCCAGGTGGTATCAGTCGTGACCGTGCAAGTTTCGAAGTACGTGACGTTCACAACTCTCACTATGGTCGTATTTGTCCAATCGAAACGCCAGAAGGGCCAAACATCGGTTTGATCAATAACCTAACTACATATGCTCGTATCAATGAATATGGATTTATTCAAACGCCTTACCGTAAGGTAAATGCGGATGGTACTGTTAGTGAAGATACAGTTTACTTAAGCGCTGATGAAGAAGCAGATTATGTAATCGCTCAGGCCAATGAGGTTCGCGATGGTCATTTAGTAAATGAACGTGTTGTAGCTCGTAAGGCTGGTGAAACTATCATCGCTGATCGTAACGAAGTAGAACTTGCCGACGTCAGTCCAAAACAGATTGTATCTGTAGCGACTGCCTGTGTCCCATTCTTGGAAAACGATGACGCGTCTCGTGCCTTAATGGGTGCCAACATGCAGCGTCAGGCCGTTCCATTATTAGTTCCTCATTCACCTTATGTAGGTACTGGTATTGAATATAAAATTGCTAAGGATTCAGGTGTTGGTATTGTCGCAAAACAAGATGGTGTAGTTGAATATGTAGATGGTTTGCGTATTGTAGTTAAAGATAATGAAGGTGAAAACCACACTTATCAATTACGTAAGTTTGCTCGTTCAAACGCAAGCACTTGTATCAATCAACGTCCAATTGTAGAAGTTGGTGAAAAGGTTGAAAAAGGCGATATCTTAGCTGATGGTCCAAGTATGCAAAATGGAGAATTGGCTTTAGGTCAAAACGCTGTTATTGCATATACAACATGGCATGGATATAACTACGAGGATGCCATTATCATGTCAGAACGTATGGTTAGTGATGATGTATATACTTCAATCCACGTAGAAGAATATGATATTGACTGTCGTGAAACTAAGTTAGGTCCAGAAGAAATCACTCGTGATATTCCTAACGTTGGTGAAGCAGCAGTTCGTAAGTTAGATTCAAATGGTATCATCATGGTGGGTGCCGAAGTTAAAGAAGGAGATATCTTAGTTGGTAAGGTTACTCCAAAAGGACAAAGTGAAGTTAGTCCTGAAGAAAAATTATTATTGGCAATCTTTGGTGAAAAATCACGTGAAGTTCGTGACAATTCATTGAAAGTACCTCATGGTGGTGCTGGTATTGTTCATTCTATTCGTGTATTTAAACGTGGAGATGGATCGGATCTTCCTCCTGGAGTAAATATGCGTGTTAAAGTATATATCGTTCAGAAACGTAAGATTTCTGAAGGCGATAAGATGTCTGGTCGTCACGGTAACAAAGGTGTCATCTCTAAGATTTTACCTATCGAAGATATGCCATTTATGGCTGATGGACATCCAGTTGATATCTTGTTGAACCCATTCGGTGTACCTTCACGTATGAACATCGGACAGATCTTAGAAATCCACTTAGGTTACGCTGCTCGTAAATTAGGTGTTAAATTCTCTACTTCTGTATTTGATGGTTTATCAAATGAAGACTTACAAGATGTAATGCGCGAAGCAAGCATGACTGTCGATGGAAAACAGGTATTATATGATGGTCAAACTGGACAACCATTCGATGAACGTATTAGTGTCGGTGTAATGTACATGATTAAGTTGGCTCACATGGTTGACGATAAACTACATGCTCGTGCTACAGGTCCATATTCTTTAGTTACTCAGCAGCCATTGGGAGGTAAAGCTCAAAATGGTGGTCAAAGATTTGGAGAAATGGAAGTTTGGGCATTGGAAGCATATGGTGCTGCCCACACATTACAAGAAATCTTGACAATCAAATCGGATGATATTCAAGGTCGTATCAAGACTTATGAAGCCATCATTAAAGGTAAAGATATTCCAGAACCAGGTGTTCCAGAATCATTCCGTGTATTGATGCACGAATTACAAGGTTTAGCAATCGATATTCGTTTGTTAGATGAAAACAATAACGAGGTTGACATCACATTAGATGATGATGACCAGGACGTTCATCCAGCTCAACCTTTACCAGAACAAACACAAAAGGAAGAGCTAGTAGACGATATTGAAGAAGAAAATAACGAAGAAGAGGAGGCGTAGTATAAAATATGAGTATTAACAATTTTGCCTCGATTCAGGTTCGCTTAGCGAGTCCAGAAACGATTTTAAAATGGAGTCATGGTGAAGTAACAAAGCCTGAGACAATTAACTATCGTTCACAAAAAGCAGAACGTGATGGTTTATTCTGCGAACGCATTTTCGGTCCAACTAAGGACTGGGAATGTGCTTGTGGTAAATATAAAAAAGTACGTTTTAAAGGTGTTGTATGTGACCGTTGTGGTGTAGAAATCACAAAAGCAAGCGTAAGACGTGAGCGTATGGGCCACATCCACTTAGCTGCACCAGTAGCTCATATTTGGTACTTACGTGGTATTCCTAGCCGTATGGCATTGTTGTTGGATGTAACACCAAAACAATTGGAAGAAGTTGTATATTTCGTAAGCTATATTGTTACGGATCCAAAAGAATCTGGTTTAGCTTACAAACAAATTCTTTCTGAACGTGAATTCCGTGAAAACCAAGCTATTTATGGTTCAACAGGATTTACAGCTCAAACAGGTGCTGAAGCCGTACTACGTTTATTACAAGATGTTGATTTAGAATCTGAATATCAAGAAGTACAGGATGCGCTTGAAAAAGCACAAGGTGAAAAACGTAAGAAATTAATCAAACGTTTGGATACAATCAATGCATTCCGTAATAGTGAAAACTTACCAGAATGGATGATTCTGACTAACATTCCGGTAATACCACCTGATTTACGTCCAATGCTTCAATTGGATGGTGGTCGTTTTGCGACAAGTGATTTGAACGACTTATATCGTCGTGTTATCACTCGTAACAATCGTTTACGTAAATTGTTAGATTTGGGTACTCCAAATATTATCGTTCAAAACGAAAAGCGTATGTTACAGGAATCTGTAGATGCTTTAATTGACAATGGTCGTCGTTCAAAACCAATTACAGGTGCTGGTGGACGTGCATTAAAATCATTGTCTCATTCATTAAAAGGTAAACAAGGTCGTTTCCGTCAGAACTTATTAGGTAAGCGTGTTGACTTCTCTGGTCGTTCTGTAATTGCCGTTGGACCAGATTTGAAAATGTACCAATGTGGTATTCCACGTGAAATGGCAGTTAACTTGTTTAAACCATTTATCATTAATGAAATCGTAAACCAAGGATTAGCACAAAATCCTAAAAATGCAGAAAAATTAATCGAACGTCGTGATCCTCGTATCTGGGACGTTGTTGAAACTGTAATCGACGGATATCCTGTATTAATGAACCGTGCACCTACATTACACCGTTTGGGTATTCAGGCCTTCTTGCCTAAATTAGTAGAAGGACGTGCAATGCGTCTTCACCCATTAGTATGTACTGCGTTCAACGCCGACTTCGATGGTGACCAGATGGCCATCCACGTTCCATTAGGAGAAGAAGCTCGTGCTGAAGCATTAGTTATGATGCTTGGTTCTCACAATATCTTAGGTCCTAAAGATGGTAAACCTATCGTTACGCCAGGACAGGATATGGTTATGGGTAACTTCTATTTAACAATGGAAGAAACAAAAGAAGAATTCTTTGCAGAAGCTAAACACTACGAAGAAGTTGGCTGCCCATTAGAAGCAGCTCACTGGCACCGTTTTGGTGAAAGTGAAGGGCATGTATACACAGATGAAGATGAAGTTATGATGGCATACCAGTCGAAACAAGTTCATCTTCACACTCGTATCGCATTGCCTGTATGCAATATGCATAAAACATCGTTTGATGAAAAACATAAAAATGATTATTTAATTACAACAGTTGGTAAGATTGTGTTCAACTCAATGTTCCCTGAAGATTTCCCATATATTAATGAGGTATCAAAAGAAAACTTTATTAGTACTCCTGATAAATACTTTATTGCTCCAGGACAAAACATTAAAGAATACATCGAAGCTATGCCTTTAGTTGAAGCGGTTAAGAAAAAAGATTTAGGTAAAGTTATTGCCGAAGTCTTCAAACGTTATGATGCGGATCAAACTGCTGAAATTCTTGACCAAATCAAATCTTTAGGATTTGAATATTCAACAGTAGCTGGTATTACAGTTGCCTTGTCAGATATCGAAGTGGCTCCTCACAAAGATGAATATATCGATGAGGGTCGTGTTAAAGCCGATCAGTTGAAACACTTACAACGTAAAGGTATGTTGACAATGGAAGAATGGGAACGTCACTTATCTAAGATGTGGGATGATCAAAAAGACAAGATTGTAACATCATTGATGAAAAACTTGCCTCGTAAAAACCCAATCAACATGATGGCGACTTCTGGTGCTCGTGGTAACGCGTCAAACTTTACTCAGTTAGCTGGTATGCGTGGCTTAATGGCAAAACCTGGCCACGCTAAAGCTGGTGCTGGTGAATATGTACCAACCATCATAGAAGTTCCTATCTACTCTTGTTTCCGTGAAGGATTGAACGTAAGTGAGTTCTTTATCTCGACTCACGGTGTGCGTAAAGGTCTTACAGATACTGCCTTAAAGACAGCCGAATCTGGTTACTTAACTCGTCGTTTGGTTGATGTTGCCCAAGATGTAATTATCAAAGAAGATGATTGTGGTACAGATAAGGGGTACTGGATCGAAACATTAATGGATCGTAAAACAAACTCTGTTATCGAACCATTACAAGATCGTTTAGTTGGTCGTTATTCTAAACAAGATGTAACAGATCCAAAGACAGGTGAAATAATTATTGCGAGTGATGAATTCATCACTGATGAACTTGCTAAGAAAATTGTAGATGCAGGTGTTACAGGTATGTATATCCGTTCTGTATTTACTTGTAAGTCCCGTTTAGGTATTTGTCGTAAATGTTATGGACGTAACATGGCTACTGGTAAAGACGTTGAAGTTGGTGAAGCTATTGGTATCATGGCGGCTCAATCAATTGGTGAACCAGGTACACAGTTAACAATGCGTACATTCCATACAGGTGGTGTTGCCGGTGCCGGTGCAGAAGATATCACTCAAGGTTTGCCTCGTGTTGAAGAATTATTCGAAGCTCGTTGTCCAAAAGGTGTTGCGGTAATTGCTCAGATTTCAGGTGAAATTACTTCAATTGAACGTATTGAAGGAACAATGCGCCAAGAAGTTATTATCACAAACGAACACGAAAGTGTTTCTCATAAAATCAACGCGAACCAGTCTATGCGTCCATGGGTTCAAGTCGGTGCAAAGATTGAAGCCGGTGTTGCGTTGACTGAAGGTCCATTAGATCCAAAAGAATTATTACGTGTTGCTGGTGTACGTGAAGTTCAAGACTATATCTTGAAGGAGGTTAAGAAAGTATACCAAAGCCAAGGTATCGAAATTAGTGATAAGCACTTGGAAGTAATGATCAAACAGATGATGAAGAAAGTAATCATTGTAGATAGTGGAGATACTGATTTAAATGTTGGTGTTCAATTATCATTGAATTACATCACAAAAATCAATCGTAACGCATTGTTAAGCGGTAAAACTCCTGCTACATTCAAACCAATATTATTAGGTATTTCTAAGTCTTCTGTTGAAACAGATTCCTTCTTATCAGCTGCTTCATTCCAGGAAACTACAAAGGTTCTTACAGATGCGACTATTAAGGGTAAAGTTGACCACTTAATCGGTTTGAAAGAAAATGTTATTATTGGTAAGCTGATTCCTGCAGGTACTGGATGCCAGGGAGATCGTCCACAAAATCTAATTGTTGCAGAAAAGGCTAAAGAACTTCGTGACAAACGTATTGCACGTATGAAAGAAGTTCATGATGAAGAGTTCGACAAACTAGTATCAGGCTCTGATGATAGAGATATGATGGATAGTGTAGAAGCTTCAGTAGAAGAATCAATTTTACAAGATGCAGATACTGCAGACAATAATTCAATGGATATCCAATCTGAAGAATAAGAATATAAGGAGTAGGTAGATACCTATTCCTTTTCTTTAGGAGTAAAAATGGAAAAATATTTTAATTTAGGTAGAGCGTATTACACATATTTAAAAAGCAGCACAAAGAAAGATCAATGTACTGTTAGTGTAATATGTGATAATATTGATATTAAACATAACATAATGGATGGCTTATTGTTTTCAGGTGCCTTTATATATGATGGATACCAAGAAAATACAGACGGATCTATCATTGTTTGTGACGGAAACATTTCAGTTTATGGATGTGAATTGCCAGATTTAAAGTATGAGAATTATATATCCAATTCCAATGCCACTATAATAAAAAAGTAGGACAATTGTCCTACAAAATTTGAATATTATTTTTTAAACATGTATCGACCATGTCTTCAGGCCATAAGCTTGCCTGGACTTCTCCGATATGTGCTTTTTTAAGTAGAAGCATACATAGTCTGGATTGACCGATTCCTCCGCCTAAAGTGTATGGTAATTCTTTATTTAGAATGGCTTTATGGAAAGGTAATTCGCATCTTTCCAAACAGTTTTCTTTTTTCAATTGTTCTAATAATGTATCTTCATCCACTCGAATTCCCATAGAAGAGATTTCTAGAGCACTTTGTAGTGGTTCATACCAGAATAGGATATCTCCATTTAGTGTCCAGTCATCATAGTCTGGGGCTCGACCATCGTGTTTTTCATTGTTTGATAATTTATCACCAATTTGCATCACAAATACGCAACCATGTTCTTTTGTGATGGCATTTTCTCTTTCCTTTGCGTTCATATTTGGATACATATCTAATAGTTCCTGAGTTGTGATAAAGAAAATTTCATCAGGTAAATGATTAACTGCCTGAGGGTATTTGTACCAAACTTCATGTTCCATATGCTTGATGACTTTAAAGATAGTACGTACATGTTGTACTAATGTTTCTTTTGTGCGTTCATTTTTAGAAATGATTTTTTCCCAATCCCATTGATCGACATAAGTAGAATGAATGTTATCTAATTCTTCATCTTTACGAATGGCATTCATATTTGTATATAAGCCTTCATGTAATTTAAAGCCATATTGCTTTAAAGCCATACGTTTCCATTTTGCTAAAGAGTGCACAACTTCCATTTGTTCACCAGGAAGTTCGTTCATGGTAAAAGATACGGGTTTTTCTGTACCATTTAAGTTGTCGTTTAAACCAGAACTTTGTGTAACATATAAGGGTGCTGAAATTCTTGATAAATTTAATTCTTTACCAAATTCATATTGAAATGTATCACGGATATATTTAATAGCTTCTTGTGTCTCTCTAACAGTTAATACTGGATCGTAGTTTTTAGGTATAATAAGTTTCATACTTTCATCTCCTTAATGTAAGTATTGTATCACAAAATATGAAAAGATTTTCAATTTATTTTGTGATAAAATCATTTTATGAATATTCTATTTTCAATTAACGCAAAATTCATAGATTTGACAAAGACATGTATACGTTCCATCATTCGGTTTGACAAAAATATTGATTTCTATATTTTGCATCATGACTTAAATCAAAAACACATGTATGATTTAAGACGTTCTTTTTTTGAATGTACTTTTCATTTTATAGAAGTAAAGGAAGAAGAATTTAAGGGGTTTCCTATTTCATCTCGATATCCTCTAGAAATTTATTATCGATTATTCGCTTCGGATTTGTTGCCTAAGACATTGGATCGAATTCTTTACTTGGATGTGGATATTGTTGTGATTCAAAGTTTAAGGGAATTGTATAACATGGATTTTGAAGGTAATTTTTATATCGCTTCGAGTCATGTAAATGAGCGTATGACGCATTTAAATGCGAAAAGATTAGGGCTAAAAGAGGATGTACCATATATCAATACTGGGGTTTTGTTGATGAATTTAGAATTATTGCGTAAACAATTAAATAAGCAAGATATTTTAAATTATGTGAATGCACATAAGAAAAATCTTGTACTTTTTGATCAAGATGTATTGACGGCATTATATGGAGATAAGACAAAACTAGTAGATTCTCGTAAATATAATTTGAGTGAGAGAATGATGAATTTCTATAATCTAAGAAATCCAAGAAGTAGGATAGATCTTGATTGGGTGAAACAGAATAGTGTTATCATACATTATTGCGGAAGAATGAAGCCTTGGAAAGGTAAATATATAGGATGTTTAGATTGTTTTTATAGGGAGTTGGAAAAATGAGAGATAGGTTTTCAAATCGTTTAGGATTTATTTTAATTAGCGCAGGATGCGCAATAGGAATTGGCAATGTTTGGCGCTTTCCATATATTGTAGGACAATATGGAGGTGCTGCATTTGTCTTGATATATTTATTTTTTCTAGTCATATTAGGATTGCCAGTTATGGTTATGGAGTATTCGGTAGGACGTGCCAGTCAAAAAAGTGCAGCACTTTCTTTTGATGTATTAGAGCCAAAAGGAACAAAATGGCATTTTATGAAGTATGTGGCAATGGCAGGAAATTATATACTGATGATGTTTTATACTTCGGTTTGTGGATGGTTGTTTTATTATTTCTACAAAATGTTGATAGGGGATTTTAATGGATTAAATGTTGGGCAAATTAATAACGAATTTGGCTTAATGTTGTCAAATCCCTTGATTCAAGTAGGTATGATGTTTCTAGTTGTTTGTATTGGTTTTTTCATTTGTTCAAAAGGCTTGCAGAATGGTGTGGAAAAAGTATCAAAGTATATGATGTTGAGTTTATTGGCGTTGATGCTTGTGCTAGCTGTTCGTTCACTCATTTTGCCAGGGGCTATGGAGGGCGTAAAGTTTTACTTGTTGCCTGATTTTTCAAAGATGCAAAATGTATCGGATGTCGTATTCGCGGCCATGGGTCAAGCTTTCTTTACTTTGAGTTTAGGAATTGGTGCTATTGCGATATTTGGAAGTTACATTGATAAAGGTAAGAAGTTAACATCTGAGGCCATTACAGTTGTGTGTTTAGATACATTTGTTGCATTGGTTGCAGGCTTTATTGTGATTCCTTCTTGTTTTGCGTATAATGTGGATCCTGGGCAAGGGCCTGGATTGATTTTCCAAACATTACCTAATATCTTTGTGAATATGCAGTTTGGAAATATTTGGGGTGCTTTGTTCTTTTTGTTTTTGAGTTTTGCCGCATTAACTACAATTATTGCGGTATTTGAAAATATCATCACGATGACAATGGAATGGACAGGATGGTCTCATTCAAAAACAATCAAAGTAAGTTTTGTGCTTGTTTTTGTGTTATCTTTACCATGTGCATTAGGATTTAATGTATTATCTTTTGTTCAACCTTTAGGTGCTGGTTCAACCATTCAAGATTTAGAAGATTTTATTGTATCGAATAATCTATTACCTTTAGGATCACTTTGCTATGTATTGTTTTGTACATCTAAATATGGATGGGGATTTAAAAACTTCTTAAAGGAAGCTAATTGCGGAGAGGGAATTTCTTTTCCTAAACAAGTTGGTTTCTATGTTTCATATATCATTCCTGTCATTATTTTGGTAATATTTATACAGGGATATATCTCTAAATTTTTGTAGGAGGAGCCATTATGATTAAAAAGAGAAAAGTAGTTATTGTTGGTGCAGGAAATGTAGGTGCAAGTACAGCTTTTTGCATGATCAATCAAGGGATTTGCGATGAAATTGTATTAATTGATATGAATACAGAAAGGGCTAAAGGTGAAACATTAGATATGATTCATAGTATTGCCTTTATGAATCGTAATATGGAAATTAAATTAGGTGATTATACAGACTGCAAAGATGCAGATGTTTTGGTTATTACCGCAAGTGCTCCAATGGGCAAGGAAAACGATCGTTTAGTGGCTTTAAAATCAAGCTCTAAGATTGTTACAAGTATTGTTTCGAGTGCTATAGAAAATGGATTTGATGGGTTTATTGTAGTTGTTTCAAATCCAGTCGATATTATGACTTATGTGGCTTATAAGGTTTCTGGTTTACCAGCAAATCAAATCATTGGTTCAGGAACGTTATTAGATTCAGCTCGTTTACAATGTCATATTGCTGATTGTATTGATGTAGATCCAAAGAGTATTCATGCTTATGTTTTAGGTGAACATGGGGATAGTGAAATGATTCCATGGAGTACAGTTCGTGTGGGTGGTAAAGACATTTACCAAATCATTAAAGATAATCCAACACGCATGAATGAGGGGATGTTTGAAAGTATTCATGAAGCGGTAAAGAAAGATGGTTGGGAAATCTTCAATCGTAAAGGAAATACATGTTATGGTATTGCCGCAAGTACAACACGTATTGTTCGTGCATTGATGTTTAATGAATCCGTAGTACTTCCTATTTCTACGTATTTAGATGGTCAATATGGACAAGATGGTGTATTCACAAGTGTACCGGCTATTTTAGATGCGACAGGTGTCAAAGAGGTTGTTGAGATTGAAATGACAAAAGAAGAAAAAGAGCAGTTTGATGCTTCTTGTAGTCATCTACAAAGTTTTTACAAGGAAGTTTAAGCTTCCTTTTCTTTTAGTGGTGTAGGAGGTGTTAGGGTTGGCACAAGGACAAAAGTTAATGACATCTGGATCGATTCCTAAGCAGATGGTTTTCTTTGCGTTACCTATTTTATTAGGAAATTTATTTCAGCAATTATACAATACTGTGGATTCCTTAATTGTTGGAAACTTTTTGGGGAGTCAGGCACTTGCAGCGGTGAGTTCAAGTGGAAACATTATATTCTTGATGATTGGCTTCTTTAATGGGGTTGCGATTGGTGCAGGTGTAGTCATTTCGCGTTATTTTGGCGCAAGAGAAATAGAGCGTATGCAAAATGCGATTCATACAACGGTTGCGTTTGGATTAATTGTAAGTTTTATTATGACACTTATTGGTGTTTTCTTTACACCTACATTGCTTCGTTGGATGGGAACTCCAGATAGTGTGATGGCAGCTTCGGTAACTTATTTTAAAATATATTTTTTAGGTTCTTTTGGATCGATAATGTATAACTTTTTTGTAGGAATATTGCAGGCTGTAGGAGATAGTAAGCATTCGTTATATTATTTGATTGTATCAAGTGTAGTGAATGTTGTCTTAGACTTATTCTTTATTGCGGTACTTAAGATGGGTGTTGGATCGGCTGCTTTAGCTACAATTATTTCGCAATATATTTCAGCAGGTCTTTGTCTCAATTTATTGTTGACGACAAAGGGAACGCATCGTATTGTTCCTTCTAAAGTGAAAATTCATAAAGAGCTTTTAGGTGAGATTTTGAAGTATGGTTTGCCAAGTGGATTTCAGAATTCAATTATTGGTCTAGCTAATGTTGTAGTTCAATCGAATATCAACTCTTTTGGCGATATGGCGATGGCTGGATGTGGAGCTTATTCTAAGATTGAAGGATTTGCGTTCTTGCCGATCACTAGCTTTACAATGGCGCTTACAACGTTTGTCGGACAGAATTTAGGGGCTCGCCAATATGATCGTGTTTTAAAGGGTGCTAAGTTTGGTATGATTTGCTCGATGACTTTGGCAGAAATTATTGGTGTAATCATCTTTGTTTTTGGTCCTCAGTTTGTTGCAGCCTTTGACGCAACACCCGAAGTTATTCATTTTGGTACTTTGCGTGGACAAACGAGTGCTTTCTTCTTTTGTTTATTAGCGTATTCACATTGTGTGTCGGCTATTTTAAGAGGGGCTGGGAAGTCAATGGTTCCAATGATTGTAATGATGGTTTGTTGGTGTTTTGTGCGTGTTACAGGTCTTACAATCATGGGGGCTTTAGTGCATAATATTTGGTGTGTATATTGGATTTATCCAATTACTTGGTCTTTATCAAGTATCACGTTCTTTATTTATTATCATAGGGTAGATTGGCTTCATGCATAAATTTGACAACTGAATTTAATAAGTGATAGACTTATATCGAGGTAGATAGTTATGAAATCAATGTTAGAAGAATTAAAAGATGTAAAAATAAAAAAACACACAGTTACATCTATTGAATATGATTGCAAGTCTGAAGAAAAAGAGGACGCAGTATTTGATCAGGTTCATAATATTGTCACAAATCATTTAGATGACTTCACAAAAATCACTTTTGATGTGGAAGCGGATCACAAAGTAAAAGTAGAAATTAGTGAAAACTAGTTGGACCATTTTAAAAAATGGTCTCAGATTGTTGACAAAAGCCTATACCTTTTCGTAAGGGCATAGGCTTTTTATTGT
>NZ_JAJDMK010000436.1:0-220 GCF_020593575.1 Holdemanella sp. DFI.5.55 | reverse complement strand
CTGTCAAAAATGCCACAAATTTTTTGACGCTGCCTATATGAGAGCCCATGTCGGCATTCCTCGTTGCGACACCTGCGGCGGCGTCATCAAACCTGATGTGGTCCTTTATGAGGAAGGCCTTGATAGGGAAACCTTGGAGCGGGCGGTTTCCTACATCCGCCGGCTGCCGGATAGACCACAAGGCTCGTACCGCCTACAATCAGTATATCAGCCTGGCGGA
>NZ_JAJDMK010000435.1:0-220 GCF_020593575.1 Holdemanella sp. DFI.5.55 | reverse complement strand
GCCAGTCAAATTTTTCTTTGAGGACAGCCAGGCCATCTTGACCAACCGGCGTACCATGAACTTTGTTGGTTCCCTGCTTAGGCGCACCGTAGCCAATTACCGTCTTAACCTCAATCAAGGTTGGCTTATCGGAACGTTTAGCCCGCCACAAAGCTGCATCGATCTGAGCCAGATCATTGCCATCCTCAACGCGTTCATAATTCCATGAAGCCGCCTTGAC
>NZ_JAJDMK010000434.1:0-220 GCF_020593575.1 Holdemanella sp. DFI.5.55 | reverse complement strand
CTTGCACCTGCCGACCACTGGCAATCGTAACCATTTTGATCTCGGCTGCTCCGCCTTGACCATCCAGATTGGCATAAAAATCGGTCGTCAAATCATGCTCATCAAACAAGGCCAGATACATATTCAAAACTGAATGCTGTGCTTGGTAGGCCCTGACTGCCTGATGATTCTGCACAGCCGAAAAGCGGTTGGACTGGTAGTAGTCGACCCGCGCGCCATC
>NZ_JAJDMK010000433.1:0-221 GCF_020593575.1 Holdemanella sp. DFI.5.55 | reverse complement strand
CCGTGATGGATCCTGCTTTATATATGCATATTCCTGCAGCACCTCCTGAAAGGCTTCTTCCTTTTGCAGCACATTAGAGATCGGCTCCATCAAACGGCGATACTGTTCCATGCTGATATCCTTTTCATGCAGCCGCTGCAGCAGCTGTGCCTCCTGCTCATGCAGACCCTCATAATATTTCTTCTCCTTTTGAAGGAATGCCTCCTTATCCGCAGTTAAAA
>NZ_JAJDMK010000432.1:0-221 GCF_020593575.1 Holdemanella sp. DFI.5.55 | reverse complement strand
AATCCATTATGGGGCCGTTGGTTAACGTCTTGTTTCTGATTTTTATGGCCGATACCTTTACCTCATCTTTGCTGTATCTGAAAAATGGCAATTCCTGGGGCTACACGTTTTCAATGAATATGTGTCTGGGCACCGTTCAAAGCTTGATCAGCGGAATCGGCATCGTTTTGGCGATCCCGATTGCCAGTGCATTAGCAGCGCTTTTATTAGGAAAGAAGGCA
>NZ_JAJDMK010000431.1:0-222 GCF_020593575.1 Holdemanella sp. DFI.5.55 | reverse complement strand
ATATGCCATCCCCATTGGTTATTGCCGACAATTCAACTAACCAAACCGTTGCTATTGATCAAACATCCGCAGCCAGCACCTCAAACCGGCCAGCTAACCAAGCCACCGCTAATCAGCAGCTGCCACATACCGGTAATCAGAATTCGGCTCTGCTCGGTTTAGGACTTTCTGCTTTAGCTGCCATGCTGGGAATTGGTGGCAAACGATTGAAACAAGATTAAA
>NZ_JAJDMK010000430.1:0-222 GCF_020593575.1 Holdemanella sp. DFI.5.55 | reverse complement strand
GACTGTATTATCGTTATCCTCTTCCCCGGCCCGTTGATGGGGCCCAATCATTTTCCTTGCTGGTAAGGAGTCCCGACGTGGCACAGCTTAGTTCTCTCTCTCCCAAACTGATTTGGCATTTCTTCGAGCAGATCTGCTCCATTCCCCACCCTTCCAAGCACGAAGCCCGCTTAAGCGCCTGGATAATGCAGTGGGCCCAAGAGGAAGGTCTCGCGGTCAAGC
>NZ_JAJDMK010000429.1:0-222 GCF_020593575.1 Holdemanella sp. DFI.5.55 | reverse complement strand
GTGACCTGCCGGTTAACAGCCGGATGCTCTACCGACTGAGCTATTCAGGCATTTGTTTTTCACTTGACTGCCTAAACATAATACCAAAAGAATTAGAGTTATGCAAGCACTTTTTTTGATTTTTTTAGACAAATTTTAATTCAGAAATAAAAAAACCAGCTAAGCTGGTTTCAGACTGTTGACAAAGTGACTGTCGACAGTCTTTTTAAAATCTGATAGAAT
>NZ_JAJDMK010000428.1:0-223 GCF_020593575.1 Holdemanella sp. DFI.5.55 | reverse complement strand
AAGAAGGGGAGTTTATGTTCAACTCTACACCAGAGCCTGAGCAAAGAAGACGCGTCGTCAATGAAGCTGGTTTAAATGGCTTTTTGACCAAGATGTACGGCTTTGTCGGCCTGTCAGTGTTTGTCTCGGCCATTAGTTCGTTTTTGGTAATGACGACTTTTAGAACCGCCGTGTTTGGCTATTTTTCTCAGCACACGGGGATGATGTGGTTGCTGTTGCTGCT
>NZ_JAJDMK010000427.1:0-223 GCF_020593575.1 Holdemanella sp. DFI.5.55 | reverse complement strand
CTGCCCATTGCCGTTTTCGTTTCATCCAAGAGCCATACCAACGTTCCCTGGCGCTTGCCGCTGCGCATATTGGTCGTTAATTCCAGATTGGTCTTGGAATAATGATCGATTTTCATATAGGAGCTCGGCTGATAAGAGATCGCCTTTTGCAGATGGTCAAGCGAGCGTTTCTGAGTTGTCAGCAGATATGAGACAAGCTGCGCACCCACCTGTTTTTCTCCAG
>NZ_JAJDMK010000043.1:0-20208 GCF_020593575.1 Holdemanella sp. DFI.5.55 | reverse complement strand
ACCACTGGTGTAAATTTTCTCTTTTTGACTAGTCCTATTTATATGCTAACATCAGATATTAAAAGAAAAACATCCAGGACATTACCTAGCCTTACGAGCAAGAGATGAACTGAATGAAGAATTGATTCGTATGGATAAAGAGTTAAATCTGCGATATGAAACCCTCGTTGAACAATACAAAAAGTCAAGAAATATAACAGAAGAATTGAAAGAACAAGACCAAATGAGATGGGTTCAAGGGATGAATAATATAAGAGTCATGGTCGAAGAAATGTTGATCAATGAAATCATGACTATTTGATCAAAAAATATTATTAGGACTTTTAATAATAAAAGGAGAAATAATTATGGCTTTATATGAAGAATTTAAAGAAAAATATCTAAAGGATGATCTTATTGATTTCTTTATCGAAAAAAGAAAGTTCATATTAGAAAATAATAAGAAAGACTATTTGAATTATCTAATTAAAGAAGGTCTGTTGGAAGAAGACATCACTAACGTAGCTAAGATGTCATTAGATTTATTTATTGCACAGGCGCAAATGATATTGATCCATGATAAGGAAATTGTTGAAACTTATTCAAAACTAAATAAGAAACAAAAATCTATGTTGTTTAGTGAGATCAATAAAAAACTTCGTTGCATGGTGTTAAATGAAATAACATATGGAGCGGAACTTGAACAGTATCAACGTTGATGAATAAATGTTAATAAGCCTCTAGTCCAGAGGCTTGTTCAATTTAACAAATAAAAAATCCAATTATATGAAAAAACTATTCAATTATATGATGATAATTGATATAATTTTATTGTTGAAAGGAAAATCAATATGCAAGTCAGTTATAATAATTTATTCAAAAAATTAATTGATAAAGGTTTGAAAAAGACGGAATTTGCAAAAGAAGCTGGAATTTCTCCTGGGACTTTAGCAAAGTTGTCAAAAAACGAGACTATTTCGATGGAAAATTTATTAAAGATTTATAAGTTTTTAGGTTGTAATAGTTTTGATGAAATCATAGAAGTTATTGATTGATTTTCTTTTATTGAGCTGAGGCTCATTTCGGTATGGAATCATGATCTATCGTTTGATAGTGTTCAAGGCAAAGCTTAGATTCCGAAAAAATAAGTGAGAAGTGTAAACTAGGAGGACTTTATGAACAAAACAATATGTGAATTATTTGCCGGTGTAGGAGGATTTAGATTAGGTTTTGAAAGAGCCGATTCTGGATGGAAAACTACATGGTTTTCACAATGGGAACCAGGGGCGAGAACACAATGGGCAAATCAGTGCTATGTGCAACATTTTGGAGATTCACCAGATATAAATGGGGAATTTCATACTTGTGAAGATATTTCTACTGTAGATAAAAATGCTATTCCAGATCATACCCTTTTGGTTGGTGGATTTCCTTGCCAAGATTATTCAGTAGCTCAATCGTTATCTAGTTCAAAAGGTATCGAAGGAAAAAAAGGAGTTCTATGGTGGCAAATTAGAGATACCATCGAAGCAAAGAGACCTGCATTTTGCATTTTTGAAAATGTTGATAGATTATTAAAATCTCCAGCAAAACAACGTGGGAGAGATTTTGGTATCATCTTAAGTTGTTTGAATACCTTAGGATATTCTGCTGAGTGGAGAGTGATAAATGCTGCTGAATATGGTGCGGCACAACGCAGAAGAAGAGTATTTATTTTTGCATATAGAAATGATACGGTTTATGCTGATTCAGTAAAAGAAATGGACGAATTATCATTGATCAATTCAGATGGATTCATGGCAAAATCATTTCCGATTGAACAAGTGGAGAATTGTTTTGAAGGAACTTTGATGAATGATCTATTAGAAATGACAGATAAATTTTCATTTGATTTTAAATCAGCTGGATTAATGAGAAACGGAAAAATATATACAAATAATGTCGTTCCGGTAATGGAGACACCTATACTATTGGGAGATATCTTACAGTCTAATGTTGACGAAAGTTTTTATATAACAAACGAAAAAATGAGCAAATGGACTTATTTGAAAGGTGCGAAAAAAATAAATCGTGTATCTAAGACAGGGCATGAGTATGTCTTTTCAGAGGGTCCTATTGCTTTTCCGGATTCATGGGATAAACCAGGTAGAACCATGCTTACTAGCGAATCTACTTTGAATAGAAGCACACATGTCGTTTCAGATCCTGGAACAGGAAGATTGAGAACATTGACTCCAATCGAAGCAGAACGTTTGCAAGGTTTCGATGACGATTGGACTAATAGTGGAATGCCTAATAGGATGAGATTCTTTTGCATGGGGAATGCATTGGTAGTACCAATGATCACAAGAATGGCAAAAGCTTTGGATAAAATAATCGATAAAGAACAATGATCTTATGTCTTAGGCATAAGATTTTTGTGCATATAGGGAAAGTGGGTGATAGACATGAAGTTATTTGATTATGATGATACAGATATCAATAGTATTTATTCATATGCAAAAAAATTGGAAGGGATGACCTTTCATGAGGTATTGGATGAATATGAAAGAAGTCCGATAAAAAGATATGGAGGGAAATTATATGATGCATATGCCAATTTTGAAAATATGGTAGTAAGAGAAAAAACAGTAGAATATGGTTTTGGGGCATCTTTGAATGATAAAGCGAAAGGTCAATTGGGTAATTTTATAGAAAAATACTATTTTGGTTATGATCCAAATGGTAATCAAGAAGCGGATTTTAATAAGATAGGATTAGAATTAAAACAAACACCTATTGATAAGACGAAAAAAGGTGAATATAGAGCAGGGGAAAGACTGTCCATAACAAATATTTCTTACAATGAACCTGTAGAAGAAGATTTCTATAAAAGTCATGTATGGGAAAAAATTAAATGTATCCTTTTGATTCATTATTTGAGGGACAAGTCCATAGAACGTTTGGATTATGTCATTAAATTTGTAAATTTATTTAGTCCGCCTAAGGATGATCTTAAGATAATCATCGATGATTATAATCAAATCAATGAAAAAATCAAACAAGGAAAAGCTCATGAATTAAGTGAAGGAGATACGATGTATCTGGGAGCTTGTACGAAAGGCGCAACTGCCAAAAAAAGCATGAGGCCGCAATATTATGGTGATCATACTTTAGCTAAGAAAAGAAATTATTGTTTCAAAGTATCTTACATGAATTATGTTTTGAAAAATTATATCCTTCAAAACAATGTGCCGTGTGAATCTATCATAAAAGGAGATATTAAAACAAATTTCCAAGAACATGTCGTATCTTTGATAAATAAGCACATTGGCATGACAGATAAAGAATTATGTGAAATGTATGATCGCCCGTATAACAATAACAAAGCGCAATGGAATGATCTTGCATTCCGAATGTTGGGAATCAAAGGTAATCATGCCGCAGAATTCCAAAAAGCAAATATCGTAGTTAAGACCATACGAATAGAAGAAAATGGAAAAAATAAAGAAAATATGTCTTTTGCACCATTCAAATTCAAAGAACTTGTACAAGAAGAATGGGAAGATTCTACAGTATTTAATTATTTTGATACAACGCAATTCTTATTTGTAGTTTTCAAAAGAGTTGATGATGTTTATGTATTAAAGAAAGCAAAATTATGGCATATGCCTTACTATGATTTGAATGACATT
The DNA here is from genome assembly GCF_020593575.1 of Holdemanella sp. DFI.5.55. Lineage (NCBI taxonomy): Bacteria > Bacillati > Bacillota > Erysipelotrichia > Erysipelotrichales > Erysipelotrichaceae > Holdemanella > Holdemanella sp. DFI.5.55. The sequence goes on along the minus strand of NZ_JAJDMK010000043.1, from coordinate 16,555 downwards.
GTGAAAAGTGAATGGCAAAATTATAAAAATATAATCAAAAGTGGTGTGATTTTTGAAAAGGTTAAAAATGTAAATGGCGAATTAGAAGTTCAAAACAATTTGCCCGGAATGAAAGAAACTGAAATCATACATATACGCCCACATGCCCAAAAATCCGCTTATAAGCTAAATGATGGATTCATAAAAGGCAATATTGAAAGAGATGCTGATGAATTACCAAATGGAGAATGGATGACAAAACAAAGTTTTTGGTTGAATAAGCGATATGTATTAAAACAATTAAAGTAAGGTGATGTATGTGAAACATCAAAAATTAAAAACTACTCCGGAAATTTCAAAACGTATGAAAGCGTTGAGTCATAAAAAAAGCAAAGTGGAATCAATTTTAGCAAAAGCACTTTGGCATAAAGGATATCGTTATCGACTGAATTATAAAAAACTGCCAGGAACTCCGGATATAGTGTTAACAAAATACAAGATAGCTATATTTGTTGATGGCGAATTTTGGCACGGGAAAGATTTCGAAAAAACAAAGGATAAACTTAAGAACAATAAAGATTTTTGGATTGAAAAAATCGAGGAAAATATCCAAAGAGATATAAAAAATGATAATTTGCTACGTCAGATGGATTGGATTCCTATTCATTTTTGGAGTAAAGATGTCGAGAAGTATTTAAAGTATTGCGTTGATGAGATTGAGCAGTGGATTAAAGAAAATTCTAGTTGACTATAAATTAGGTAATCCTTTTGTCAATTTTAATTTAAAGGAGGGAGATTATGAATCGATTTGAATTACATACTAAAGTAGAAAAAGAAAAAATTAAGACAAAGTTTGGCGTGGTTTCAATAAGAAATATCAAATTCGATTCAACAGATATACAAAAAATTTTGCCTGATATCATTTTCGAAGATAATAATTTAAAATTCATGTTTCAAAAAGATGCTTTTTTGGGAAGAGATAAAGTATTGGTTTTGAAAAGATTTTTACCTAATAAAGATGTTGAAGATATTACAAAATTTATAATTGAGTCCATTAATTCAAACAAAACATTCTACTCTTTTTTAGCGGAAGGAATGTTAGGGTTGGTTTTTCGCGATATATATGGATATGATTTATCCGTAGGAATAATAGACATCACCGAGACTTTAACAGATACTCATACTGGATCTGACGCCTGTATGTTTGATAAAAAAGAAAATGTATTAGTTTTGGGTGAAGCTAAATTTTATGAAAGTTTAAATAATGGCATGAAATCTGTGATTTCAGATTTTTTAACAAAAAATATATTTAATAAACTAGATAGTTTCAAAAGAAAGATTGAACAAAATGACGATTCATGGAAGATTGTAGTTAAAAATCTGAAAGTAGATACATATGATTTTGTGTCATTATCTGATTTTATGCAACAAAAGATTTTTTTTGCTGGATTTGTTTTACACAGCAATGAGGTTGAAATGGAAGATTATTTAAAATCCAATTTTTATGATGATTTTAGTGTAAATGTCGATGATTTGAAAAATAATATTAAAAAGTGTATTGAGTCTGATAATCTTGCTTCTGAATATGAGATATTCTTGTTCCATTTACCAATTCGAGATAAAAAAACTTTGATAAAAGAAATTATGAAACGAGCAAGTTTAATAATAGATCAATTAAGGGGAGATGGTTAATTGTGACATTATTCAATGATAAAAGAAAACAATTGTTAATGTTGATTGATGAAGGCAAGGTTGTAAGTGATTTAGATTTAGGAATGTATGATTTGACACCGTATTATTCAGAATCGGATGATCAAACGCTGGTGGAAAAAATATTATATGTAAAGAACGATTTAAGACAAGTTCGACATATTAAAAATAAGAAAGTTTGTTTTGCACCACAACAAATTGAAGCATTAAATTATTTGAAGAAAAATGAAAGATGTATTTTATCTGCACCTACTTCATTTGGAAAAACATTGATAGTTAAAGAATACATATATGTTGAAAGACCTACTAGTGTTGTTTATATAGTCCCGACAAATGCATTAGCATATGAGCTAGAGAATAGTTTTAAAGAAAATCCTAGTTTTTCAACTTATAGTATATTTGATCGAAAAAAAATAGAAATAACTTATTTAATAAATGATGAACCTCTACTTTTTATTGGAACCCAAGAAAAGTATTTGGAAATTAAAGAGGATCTTCCTAAAGAAATTGATCTTTTTGTGATAGATGAAGCATATAAATTAGAAGATTCTACCAGAGAACAAAGAGGTTATAAATTATCTGAATCATTTTTAGATTCAATATCATTAAGATGCAAAAAAATATTCTTGCTTTCACCAAATGCAATCTTTAAGGGTTTTGAAAAATATGGGTTTCAAGAATTTGATTCTTTATACAACCCAGTTGATAAAGTTTTTCGAATAGTTGATGAAGAAAAATTTTATCCTACATTATACGAAAAAGCGCAAAAAGAAAAATCGATTTTATTTTGTGATACACCTACATTAATAAATGATACTGTGGATATAATTTGTTCATATTTTAATGAAAATAAATATAACGAGTTTATTAATTTTTTGGAAACAGAATATCATCCTGATTGGTCTGTAGTGAAATTATTAAAAAAAGGAATCTTGGTTCATCATGGTCAGATGCCAAAATATATTCAAAATAAAATGATTAATTTATTTAACAAAAATGATAATTTTTCTCTGCTTATTGGGACTAATTCGATTTCTGAAGGTATCAACACTCCAACTAAAAATATGTTTATTCATCCTAAAAGTAATAGAATTACGTCAAATAAATTCTTGTTAAAAAATACAATTGGTAGAGCTGGAAGACTTGGAGAATATCCGATAGGGTATATTTATTCTACCAGTAATATCGACGATGTAGTAAGGGAAAACATTGTAATTCAATTATCGATTTCTAAAGACGAAGATTTTGAGGAAATCGAAAATAGTATAAATGAGGAAAAAATCGATGCATTATGTTCTGATTTTGGAATTGAAAAGGAATTTTATTATCAAATAAGAAAAAATACACATTATTCGATTGGAATAATATCCAAAATATTAAATGTTTTAAAAACTGATTTATATTATCCGAGCATTTCAAATTTACCATTTATGGCGCAGAAAGTATTTAAGGAATATAGTTATTCTGTAGCTAAGATTGATGAAATTTGTATAAGAGGAGTATTACAATTTTTTTATAAAAATGAACTTAATCAAAAGATATTATTAAATTCGTATAAAGATAAAATTAATTTTTATCGTAAATATAATAATAATGATGATGAAATATCTAATTCTACGATAATTGATTATTATATGAGGTTTCTATATTCTTCGTTAGAACACTATATTTATCCAATTGCTAAAATCGGTATAGATTTGAATGATGCATATTCTGAATGGCCATTTGGGGAATTTGTGTTAGAAACTCTTAAAACATTCATTGAACGATATAATAAAAGAATTTTAGGATTGAGTAATATTAATCAATATTCAGAAGAACAAAAAGTTATTTTACAGTCATTAAAAGATTTTGGAGTATCGATTAATGATAACACAATAAACTTAGAAATGATAATAGAAATTGAAAATCAATTAAACATACGTTATTCTACATATGATATTGTAAAAGCAATTAAATTTCTAGCAGAAAATTCAGTGAAGAATAGATTGAAATTTATATATTTAAAAAATAGATATATAGATTAATTGTGAATAACTGATTTTATGTTTTGGTGCATAATATCTTAATAATCATAACAATTACAAATTGATAGAAATGGTAATATTAAGTCTTTTTCTTAAAAATGTAAAAACTTGTATAGAGAATATAAAAAATTTAAAGAAAAATATAGCATTCAGAGCGTATATTGATTGTGTGGCTTATTCTTGGTATGTTAGCCATAATCGTATTACTTTGCAACATATTTTTGATGAGTAGATAATATCAGAATGTCAGAAATTGAATTTAGCAGAAAAATCGTTGATAAAAATAGAGGAGAAATGTTATGGTAACAAATACGCAATATAAATGCCCAGTTTGCGGTTCAATAATTAATGTTAGAATACCGATTGGGTATATTAAAAGTACATATATTTATATTAGTTGTCCAAAATGTCTAACTGAGGCAAAAATGCATTTTGAAGTAGATAATGAAAACATTGAATGGAGATTTGAACTTTTAGAAAATGCAATAAAAATTGAAAATAGGAAATACCGAGATTATGATTATTCAATTGAAGCTTCGCCAGATTTTCCTTCAATAATTGACACGTTTAGTAATCCTGAAACACATTCTACCCCATTTATTCGAATAGCATCAAATTTAATTTCATTTGAAAAAAATATTAACGAAATTATTTCTTCTTTAAATAGATATCAAGAGAAAAAAGAACAAATTTCTATTTATACAAGACTATTTTCTTATTATAAAAATAACAAGATAGATTTTTTGAATCAAGAAATGTCTAAAATTTTCGGAAAAGGTGATGAGGACGCAGAAGAAAGGTTTTTAACTATTTTAGGTGATTATTTTTCGGGATTTACTAATTATAAAGCCCACACAATAGTTGGTAGCAATATTTATAGAACACTTAATTCTATAAAAAATAATAATTCAGAATTCTCTTCTGTTGTTCAGATGATTTCAAAGGATAATCAAATTGAAATCCAGCTGAAAAAAGTTATTAAGGTATTATTAAATTTTATTCAAGAAATTGATATGTTTTATCCGTTAGTATGTACTCGATATTTCAAAGATGGACAAATTAACGATGAATTTTTCGAAAAAAACTATATAGTTACGGCAAGCATAAGCAAATTGAAAATTTTATATAAAGAATTATATGAAGTTATTATGAAATCAACGAATATTATGTTTGCATTACACGGATTAAAAAAATTTCCCGTTGATCAAATAAAAATAGAAAATGTTAATATTGAAAAAATTTTAAATGGGAAATTTTGTAGTAATGGAAAGAAAATAAAAGAGTTTACTAGATATGGTATTGATAAAATATTACCTAATAGTAATATGCTTGATAATAACTTAAGAAATGGTTTTGAACATGAAGATTATGAATATAATAATTGTGAAAAAATGGTTGAAATTGAAGATTGTTTAATTTATCCGCAAAGTAAAATTGCATATTTTGATTTAAAATTATATGACACACTATTGTTTATTTTTGAATATTTGATTCTTGTAAAGTATTATTTTAATAATGACTAGATTAATGTTATTACTAAGCATGACTGATGACTAATTAAAATGAGGGTAGAAGATCGATTGTAATTAAGAGGTATAGAATAATAATGGTGTAAGTTAAGTATTTTTTATAATTAATGTGAAAACTAAGGAGGAATATCAATGTATTTAAAAAGTTTAAAAATATTAAACTATAGAAAATACAATAATGAGAATAATTTGATTCATTTTGCAAAGAATGATTATGTAATTAAAAATCAGTATGAACAAAAATCTAATTATCCTGGTGACATCACACATTGTAAGAGTAAAGAAGATAAAATTACAACTGATGAAAAAATTAATATTGCAAAAAATACAACTCTTATTGTAGGAAAAAATAATGGTGGTAAAACAACGATAGTGGAAGCTTTAGATTTTATGGTTAATGGAACGATTAATGATTTTTCATCTAAAGATATAAATTATTCATTTCTTAATAACATAAGAGAGAAATATGATAGAGGTATATTTGATGAAACACCATATGTATGTTTCGAATTAATGGTTGATATAAGTGATCAAAACAGTTATATAAATAATATTGCAAGCTTTCTTACAAGAGAATCAATAATTAAAGGTGAAATAACTATAAAGGTAAAATATTGTTTGAAAGAAGAAATGTTGTTCTTGGAGACTGTAAAGCAAAAAATTAAAGATGGTATTTTTAATTTATTGGAATTGATTGATTTGATTGATAGTTCAAGTTTTAAAGTTATGTATTTAAATAAAGAAGATAAAGAGGTAAAAGATTTCAAATTAAAGAATTTATTTGAGATAGTAAAAATTAGTGCGAATACAGTTAATGGAGAAAATAGCTTATCTAAATCATTTAATAAGATAATTTCTTATAGAGCTAAACAACAAAAACTACAAGAAACAGAACAAATAAAAGATAATATAAAAACATTTAATGTTGAAACTGATAAATTGTTAAAAAAAGATTATTCTGAGCCAGTAAATACGGTATTTGGAGCGATTATTTCTAATAAAAAAATGGGAATGAATCTACATTCGAATTTTAGTTTTGACAGTTTACTGAATAATAATATTCAATATGTATATTCAGAAAATCAAAATGAAATACCTGAAAGCCAATTTGGATTAGGATATACAAACCTGTTCATGATTATTTCAAATTTAATAGAATATATTGAGAAAAATCCTGTTAAATCATTTTCTAGTAAAATTAATTTGATTGCAATAGAAGAACCTGAAACCTATATGCATCCTCAAATGCAAGAATTATTTATTAGAAATATTAACGAGGCAATTAATCTACTATTGTCACAAAGTCAAAAAAATATCATTCCTCAGATGATAATAACTACTCATTCGACACATATTTTAAATAGTAAAATACAAGAAGCAGGAAGCTTTGATTTCATTAATTATACGCATGATAAAAATAATTGCGCTTATGTAACTACAATAAGAGATAGCGATATAAGTAAAGATATAGATAAAGATGAATTTATATTTATAAAAAAACATATGAAATTTCAAACAGCTGATATGTTTTTTGCAGATGCAGTAATAATAGTAGAAGGAGATGCTGAATATAAAATTTTACCTTATTATATTCAAAATGATACAATCTTGAAAAAGAACTATGTTACTGTTTTACATTGTGGTGGTGCTCATGCAAAGGTATATGATAGTTTACTGAAACAGCTCAAGGTACCTGTTTTGATTATTACAGATTTAGATATAAAAAGAAGTGATGAAGAAAAAGAAAAGTTTGTTCAAATAACAGATATAGAAGATAGAGAAACAACTAATGAAACTTTAAAATACTATTTTGAGAAGGCTGATATAAATAAAACTAGTTTAAATGGATATGAAAAATTATCAAATATCAATTCATTCATAAAATCAGAAAATATTTATGTAGCATACCAATCAAAGGTAAACAACTATTATCCTACTAGCTTTGAAGAGGCCTTTATTTTGACTAATTTCGATAATAATATATTAAATAAAACACTTAAAGAAACTAAAAGAAACACATATATTGCTATTGTTAAGAAAAATAAGTATGAAAATAATAAAGATAATTCTTTTAAATGGCAGATGAAATTAAGCGAAGATAAAGGAAAATTTTCAAATAATTTACTATTTAATTTAATTACGAATGAACAAGATAGTATTCCAAAATTACCAGAGTACATAGCGAATGGTTTAAAATTTCTTAGTGAGCAATTAGATAGTGGTGAGTAATTATGTTTGAAAAAATTAATTTAGAGGCTTTGAAAGAAGAAGAAGATATTTTAAAAGAATTATTTAATTGTATAAACGAGCATAAATGTTTTATTCATGATGCTGGTGCAGGTGCTGGAAAAACTTACAATCTTGTTGAATCTATAAAGCATATTATATATAATGAACAAAAATTAATGGAGTATAATAACCAAAAAATATTATGTATTACTTATACAAATGTTGCAGCTAGTGAAATAAAAAATCGTTTAGGAAATACTAGTACTGTTTTAGTGTCAACAATACATGAATGTCTTTGGTCGATTATAGAAAAATTTAATGAGGAATTAGTGCCTTATCACAAATTAAAATTGCAAAATGAGATTGAAAAATGCGACAATATCATTTCTGATTCTAAATATAGAGAAATATCACAAATAGACAATGAAACAATTATTGCAAACGAAGAAATTTTTTGGGAATATTATAAATCTAATTCTACTGAATTTAATGAGGTATTTGAAAAAATATATGGTATACCATTATCGCGGAAAACTACTAAATGTAAAGAGTATGTTAGTAATATTTTGAAAAAAAATAAATATAGTAAAGTCCTTGATTCAATAGGGAATAAAGAATTAGGATTTACTAAAGTTTTTTATGATGCGCGAAGAAATGTAGATAATTTAGCAACGATGAGAATTAGTCATGATACCTTGTTAGAATATTCTTCTAAATTTATAGAAGATTCTGAATTTATTAAGAGAATATTTGTTGATTCTTTTCCGTACATTTTTGTTGATGAATATCAAGATACGAATGCATTAGTTGTTAAATTATTAAATGAATTAAAAAATTATGCATTAAGTGTAAATAAAGAAATAGTGATTGGTTTTTTTGGAGATAGTGCACAAAATATTTATGATGATGGAGTCGGAAAGATTGATAAAAACCAATTCTTTAAGAATTCCAAAGTCATCGCAAAAAATATAAATAGACGTTCAGCATCTGAAATAATAAAAATAGCAAACAAAGTGAGAAACGATGAGATAATTCAAAAATCAATTTATCAAGATTCAGAAGGAGGAGAAGTTCGGTTTTATAATGGAAATTTGGATGAGGTTGATGAATTTTTAACAGTTTGTAAAGAAGAATTAAAAATTAGCAAAAATAATCCTCTTCATTGTTTCATGTTGTTAAATAACGAAATTTCTAATTATAGTGGTTTTGGTAATATGTATAATTTGATATGCCAAACACCTTATTACAAAGTTCGGTATGATCAAAGAGCCACAGAATTGCTAAGCAAGGATATAACTAAGTTAGGTCAGTTCCCTTTATTTCTATATAAATTAATAAAATTAATTGTTTTGAGTAATAATGAACAAGAATTTATAACATCCTATATACCTAGGCAAATATATGAAGAGATAACGTTTGAAGAATTAACGTTATTCTTTAATTCTAGTAATTTTGATGAATTTTATAATTTTAAACAAATTATTGATAGTCTAAAAATTTTAAGTGCTAAATACAGTGTTTGGAGAAGGTTATTACAAGAAATATTGGATGTTAATGAGATTTATGATAGCATTTTTGAAGATTTAATAGAAGAAAAACTTAGAGTTGATAAAGATAATATTGATAACTTTATGACGAGTCTAAATTTTGATGAATTAAGAAAATGGTATACATTTATCGAAGATAAACAAAACGAAGATGTTATTTATCATACTTTTCACAGCACAAAGGGATTAGAATTCGATAATGTTGTGATAGTTATGGGGGATTCCTTTGGTAGAATCAAGAAAAATTTCATTAAAGATTTTTTTATCAGGTATGATGATTTTGATTATGATGATGAGAATCTAATTCAAGCACGAAATTTAATATATGTTGCAATAACTCGTGCAATACAGAATTTAAGGATTTTTTATATTGATGATATTCGGGATATTGATAAAAATATAACGGAAATTTTTGGGTCGGTTGAACCTATTTCTAAATCATCAAAGTATTTTAAAAAAGTTTGATAGTTTTAAATATTATACGTGTTTAATAAAATTATATTTTTAGTATAATTTACAAATATGAGAAAGTAATTGTAATTTACTTAATTTCATATCATGATATTGAATATCGAATAGTGTACTCAATTTGAGTGCATTTTGGGTACAAAATAAAATTCAAAAGATTAAAAGCTAATATAATCTATAAATATTAGATAAAATAAATGATGAAATACAATATGATATAAGTGAAAATGCTATGTAGGAGTCGAGTTCGAATAAAGAATAAACGCTATAAGTTCTTTATATAAAGCATATTCTAGCTTTTTTAATGCCTTGAGGTACGTAAAAGGTACTCATTTTATTATTTCTCTTGTTCAAAAATATGCCAGCTGATCCATGATAAAATAGAATTACCTTAAGAAGGAGTATAGCCTATGATGATGTATTTTGAATTTAATGAAGATGGATTGAAACAGAATGATTTGTTATATTTGTGACTTTAGAAAAGTGTTATGATAAATTTATAAAAAATATACACAAAGGAGGTGCACTATGGTTTTAATGGTAAATGGGTTGTTTAAATCAATAAGCAAAGTAAATATTTTAAAAGATATCTCTTTCAGTATTAATGAAAATGAAATATTAGGATTGATTGGGCCTAACGGTTCAGGTAAATCTACCATAATGAAGTGTATTGCTGGTTTATATCATCCAACTTCAGGTAAAATAACAATTAATGGATATGACATAGATAAAGACCGGGTAAATGCTTTATCTAACATGGGTGTTAGTATCGAATATCCAGCTCTTTATCCCAATCTTACAGGTAAGGATCATTTTAAAATGGTCGCAAAATGGAAAAAACTGGATAAAAGCAGAATTAAAGAAATGGAAGATTTTAGTGGTTTAAATGATGAATTAAAAAAAGAAGTTAGGCATTATTCAATGGGTATGAAACAACGCTTGATTTTATCGTTGGCAATGATGACCAAACCCAAACTGCTTATATTGGATGAGCCGACAAATGGATTGGATCCGCAGGCTATTATTGATTTAAGAAAGAAACTTCTGGATATACGTAATGATGGTACAAGTATTCTTTTATCGAGCCATCAATTGAGTGAAGTAGATAAGTTAGTAGATCGAATTATTTTTATAAAGGATGGTCAGCTTATTGCACATAAGACAATAGACGAACTTCATCAAAAACATATTTTGTGTATCAAAACTTCAGATAATCAATATGCACAAAAGATTTTAAAAAACTATATTGTAACGAACGATAATGAATATATAAGATTAGAATGTGGTTCAGATAATGATTTTTCTAACGTAATCAACTTATTGGTTAAAAATAATATTTCTATTTATTCAATTGAAGATAAAGGAGAAGGTCTAGAGAAATATTATCAAAACTTGTACCAAGGATAAGCATATGAAAACGTTGATTTATAATGAAATCCGTATTTTCTTTTCAAAAAGAAATATAGGCATTTTTATCATAGGATGTCTTTCTATGATTGTGATTTTTTGTTTTTACTTTGTGCCAAAGCACAATAATTATATTGCGAGTCAAGTTCATTATTACGAGCAAATGGTGACTTCAGATGCAACTAGATCTAAAATAATAACAGAGCAGATTAATAGGATGAAAGAAATTGGTGAAGACACAGAGAAACTAGAAAAATCTAGAGATTTTTGGCAGGCAGATTTAGAAAATTGCAGACTGGTGTCTTATAATCTTGAACATGAAGACGCACATTGTATTGCTGAAACAATGATAAAAAGAGATAAGCTCCTTCAAAAAGTGATTGATGAAGGTGGAGATCTTTCATCATATTCAATCATGCTGCGTAATGATGAAAGAGATCTAAAAAATCGAATCAAACTTCAAGATATGTACATGAAAAACCAATTCTACGATTTTGTATACGAAAAAATGCCAACAGCATATTATATGTTATCTAATTTTTTTGTTTTTGGTGGTATCCCAATTATTGTAATACTTGCATGTGTCATATTATCTAATTTTGACTGCTGGTCTAAAGATTTTGAATCAAATACTTATAAATTACTGTTCACAATGACGGGTTCAAGAACGAAAATTTATTTATCAAGAACAATTGTAACATCAATAGCTACAATGATTATGAGTTTGATGATGATCAGTATTTTATTTGTATTAGGATATTACGCTTATGGCTTAGGAGATGAAGTATTTGTTACAGTTAAAAACACATTCGTGCCTATTAGCATGTGGTGTATGAATAATTTAATGATAACAATCGTATTACTAGCTTTTCTATCAACTATGATTCAAGTGCTTTCACTTCTTACAAAAAACAGTGGCATAAGTCTATTAGTTCCTTGTCTATGTCTGCTCGTTTTATTAACAGACATTAATTTATTTGGCTCTATCTTCTCAATAAATTCTTTGATTCTTTGGATTATTATTTTATTAATCGTAATCATTCATTTTTGTATGGTTAAATATTTAGAAAGAATCGATCTAAATGGGGCAAATTAGGAGAAAAAGATATGGAATATGAGATGAAAAGTATTTTAAGGAGCAAAGCTAGCTTAGTATGCTTATTGATCTTTTTGATTGTAAATATGTTTTCAATGAACTTTTTAAACCTGGAGAATGATGTGGAAAGGAATATCATTTATAATGAGCAATTGATTGTAGAGAGTCAAAACTCAATTTCTCAAATCGATGTTATAAAAAAACAATTGGGTGAAACAATAAAACCTGAACAGGTTGAAGTGTTAAATAATTATAAAGAATATTTAAATTGGAAGAGTAAAAATGCAAATGAAGCAATTGATTGTTTAAAAAAAGAGGGCGTTAAAGGATTTGAAAATTATCCTGATATAAAGAAGTATGACTTGTGGAATCAAATGTTTGAAATGGATTGTTTCGCAAAAACGGATAAGCAGTTAAGTCAAGTTGTGTTTAAAGATGAACTTGCTAAAATAGGATATCCTGATATATCTTTTGATGCATCATTATTAAATGATATGCAAAAGTTCTTTAATCGAGATTATGAAGATGCATATCATCATACCTATATGAATCTTCAGAATTCATTTCATGAAATAGCAACAGCAAACAATAAAAATATATTGAATATTGCGCAAGGTCCATGGGCGTATTTGTGCCGCCAATTACGTCTAGGGAGTCTATTTTCATTAATGGTTATTCCAATTGGTACTTTTTATACATTAATTGTTATTTGGCAGCAAAAGCAAAGTAAAAGTTTTGAGTTATCCTATTTGAATTCAAAAAGCTCAAACAGATTTTTACTATCAAGAATTATAGAAATAGGAATCAGTTATACCCTGATAGTATTTATCTCTTTATTTGTTCCTGCGCTGATTCTAGGATTTCGACATGGATTTGATGGGCTAAACTCATATATGTTGATTGACTGGAATAATTTTGTTGGCTTTAAAACAAATCTGACTTCTTACAATTATGGATATGCATATTCTATGTTTTATGAGCATCTTATTTCGATGGATAATTATATGCCTATTAATATGGAGAATACATATATTTTTATTCCTTTAATTCTATCTTTAGGGTTAGGGATGATGAAAATAATATTTACAGTAACTCTAGGATTGTTGTGCTCAATTTCTGTCAGAAAATCATGGGTTAGCTATGCATTAGGATTATTCATTGTGCTTATTCACATATATTCTCAACAAATAACATATCCAATCGAATTCTTTCCTATGTTAAATCCATTTAGCATTCTTGCCAGTCTAACTGTGATAGTAGGAAATGGAACACAGACATCACTAAATGCAGTATTAATGTTAGTAGTATGGTCTATTCTAATGTATGGTGTAACCGTGGTGATATTTAATAAAAGCGATGTAAAATAAATGATGAAAAAATGAATTATTATCCATTTCTTGTTGCAGTATAAAAACATATTTGCATTATAATCAAATAATGACACTAATGATTCATCGAATTATGTTAAACTGATGCACTCTTGTACTCAATATGTACTCGCAGTGACTCCAAAATGAGTACAAAATATAAGTAAAAGATTTGGAACATAAAATAATACAGGAAGTATTGTATAAATGGCCATATAATGTATGTGCTATATGGATTTGGAAGTATACAAAATTGAGCTTGAATGACAGGTTGGAAGTGACATCTCCGGGAGGCTTGTATAACGGATTGACTTATGAGGAAGTCATGAATGGTCATTCGAAAATTCGTAATAAAGGCATTGCCAATATATTTAGCCAAATGGGACTCGTTGAGGCATGGGGAAGTGGAATAAAAAGAATCCTGAACGCTGCTGAAGAGTATGGACTTCCGAAACCTAGATGTCAGGAGTTCGATAATATGTTCCGTGTAGAATTATTCCGTAATTTATTTCCGATGATGGAAGAAAATAGAAACATCGGAGAAACATCGGAGAAACATCGGAGAAGTATCGGGAATAGAACAACAAATAGAACTTAACGATACGCAGAAAAAGATTATTAAACTGCTTTTGGAAGATAATCAATTATCGGCTATTAAACTGGCTGATAGAATAGGTATTGCCAGTCGAAATATAGAAAGTAATATTAAGAAATTAAAAGAGCTTGGTATTCTTATACGACATGGATCGCCGAAAAATGGTTATTGGGAAGTTACTTTGACATATTAATCTCAAAATAATGGATGTGGAAGAGTACTTAAATAGTAGCTTTTAAAAGAGAATACATATGAAATAATTTAAACCATATTTAGATTTGCTTGTAGGTATCTAGCTGCTACCAAAATGATACCAATAAAAATAGTTAAGATATATAATACATGTTAATTGTATATAAATAGTGTAATTTGCATATATATAGTAAACAATAATGTTTACGTTATAACTTTCTTTTCCGAGTTCGAATAATTCAATAAACATCAAAAGTCCTTTATATAAGGACTTTTTTGTATGCTGCTTTTGGCCGTGAGTACAAAATGAACACATAAATTATTGAATATGAATAATTAAATAAATTGAAGTCAATTTACATTCTTACTAATATAAAGTATAATATTAGCAAGAATGTAAAAGGCGGTGAGAGTGTGAAAGGAGTAATAGATTCTAAAAAAATTGAGGTTTTGAATGTTAAAAAATTAAAGAATGTGAATGTATCGAGACAGTCTATTTATAATTTTATAAAAAGGAATTGTATGGAAAAAGTTGGACCAGGTATTTATATTTCAAAAGATGTGTTGGAAGATGAAGCTTATGTTTTGTCACAGCGTTGTCCAAAAGGAGTTATTTCTCACGATGATGCCTTATATTATTATGGTCTGGTTGATCGAGAACCTTTTGTGCATTGTATTACAATTTATAGTGGATATAATCCTTCTGCTTTAACAAACTCTGGTTATAAGGTTTATACAGTGAAAAAGGAACTTTTAGATTTAGGAAAGACTACAATCACAAATCAATTTGGTCATGAAATCCCAATGTATGATTTGGAAAGAACAATTTGTGATTTAGTGAGAAGTAGACGTAATTTCGAAATTCAGGATTTTAATATGGCGATTAAAACTTATTTACAAAGAAGTGATAAGGATCTTAATCGTTTAATGGTGTATGCAAAAGCATTTCGAATTGAAAAGATAATTAGACAATATATGGAGGTTTTATTGTAATGTATCTAACTCCAGCACAAATAAAAGGTAGAATTAAAAATGTTGCCAAACAAAATGGATCGGATCCTATAACTTTGTTACGTATTTATATGATGGAGCGTTTTCTTGAAAGAATAACGTATTCTAAATATAAAGACGATTTCATTGTTAAGGGTGGAATCTTGGTTACTTCTATGATTGGTATATCGATGCGATCGACTATGGATATTGATACAACAATACGTAATTTTGATTTAACCAAAGAAGAAACCACAAGGATTGTAAATGAAATTAAAGATATTTCTCTTGATGATCACATTGAATTTATCTTAAATGATGTATCTGATATCATGGACAATATGGAGTATCCAGGAATAAGAATTCATATGGATGCAAAATTAGAAAATTTAATAGTACCAATCAAAATAGATATATCAACAGGTGATGTGATTACACCTAGAGAAGTAAGATATGAATATCCGTTGTTGTTAGAAGACAAATCAATACAACTGTGGTCATATAATTTAGAGACAATACTTGCAGAAAAAATTCAAACAATTCTTTCTAGAGGATTGTTGAATACACGTATGCGTGATTTTTATGATGTAACGACTTTATTTGATCGTTATAACGATTCAATAAACTATAATGATTTATCATTGGCATTTGATAAAACATGTAGAAAAAGAGAGACACTTTCTGTATTAGAGCATTATGAAGAAATATTATGCTCAATAAGTGAAGATTCAACATTGCAGAATTTATGGAAGAATTATTGTCGCAAATATAAATATGCGAGTCATATTGAGTTTTCTACAAATTTAGAAATAATAAAACAATTGATGAGTCAAATGTTAGAAATTGAGTGAAACAATATTTTAATTGTATGTATTGTTAGAATGAAATGGTTTGTACTCAATATGTACTCACAGTGACTCCAAAATGAGTACATAATATACATAAATGATTTGGAATATAAAATAATACAAGAAATAATTGTATAAATAACCATATAATGTATATGTTGCATGGATTTAAAAGTACACAAAATTGAGTTCGAGTAGAGATAAAATAAAAACCACGCTTAAAAGGCGTGGTTTTCTCTGCGGCTATAAGCCTTTACTGCCAGCTCGCGTCTCAAGGCGCTGCTTTCACTTCGTTCAAGCTATCGCTTTTGACTCTCGCCAGCCCTCAAAGGGCTTTATTTTTTACTATTTCTTTCTCTTTGAGTATTCCGCTATCTGAAGTCCATGCAATACGCTACAGAAGTCCACATAATCCGTTAAAGAAGTCCATCTTTTTTTGAATCTTAATACGTAATACAAGTCCACTACAAAACACGGTCAAATTAAATCAACCGTGTTTTTTGGTTATTTCTTATCTTTTAATTTAGAGTATGTTTCTCTTAATGATTTTCCATGTAATGTAATCAAATAA
>NZ_JAJDMK010000426.1:0-225 GCF_020593575.1 Holdemanella sp. DFI.5.55 | reverse complement strand
GTCCCAAAAAGCCAACAGACGATATTGAATACCTTTATACAGGGTGCGAAACTCCCAAATGTCAGTATCATCTAATTTCTTGAATAAATCTTTGTCCATATAACCATTGGCTACCTTATCTACATTATAGATAATTTTATCCTTAACGTCTTGGCGCAGAGTGTCAAGAAATGCATCGGCTTCACTCGACATTATTACTTTGAATCTCGTTTTCAATTCCATATC
>NZ_JAJDMK010000425.1:0-225 GCF_020593575.1 Holdemanella sp. DFI.5.55 | reverse complement strand
CAGCTTCTGGGAATGCCTTGTAAACATCGTAAACATACTTAGAAACATGTTCGCCATCACCTTGGAATACACCATACTTCTTCCATACGGATTCCAATTGGTCGTAAGGCATGAAGTTGTTGTCTTCATCTAAGTACATTGAACGAGCATATGAACCATAGGCAGCATCAATGTGCAGGTAGAAGTAAATGCCTTGTTCATTGTAAAGCTTGTCACGTAATGCAA
>NZ_JAJDMK010000424.1:0-225 GCF_020593575.1 Holdemanella sp. DFI.5.55 | reverse complement strand
CGGTTAAGCGGATTGGCACCACCTTGCGAATTGATCAGAATGTGACGATAGATTTTGTCTTCCGGATTAAGGTAGTGCGCGTCGCCAGTTGCCACGACCGGCTTGTCCATATCCGCTCCCAGCTTGACCATGTTTTTGATAATGTCTTCTAGATGCGCGGTATTTGAGATGATCTGCTGCTCAATCAATGGCGCGTAGTTAGGCTTGGGCTGCACTTCAATAAAG
>NZ_JAJDMK010000423.1:0-225 GCF_020593575.1 Holdemanella sp. DFI.5.55 | reverse complement strand
AATGGAAATCAGTCCGCCCAGCTTTCGCAGGTCGCGGGTACCCGTCTCATGGTCAACTATACCGACCATCATAAACAATGAGCCTTTAAAGATGGCATGGTTAATAAGATGAAAGACAGCCGCTGTTGTTGCAGCAGTATAAAAGACAGCTTCTTCCCCTATATAAAATGCCGCTGCCGATCCCATTCCTAGCAATCCCATAATCAGTCCAAGTTGACTAATTGT
>NZ_JAJDMK010000422.1:0-225 GCF_020593575.1 Holdemanella sp. DFI.5.55 | reverse complement strand
CTGCATTTCAATGACCAATTGACGATGATCAAAGAAATCGCGCAGCACTATCGACTGGATCAATTACTGAAGGTCAGCGAACTGACGCTTGAAACCAGGCATTTAATGGATCAAAACATTTCATTTCAAAATACGGCCGAGCAGCTTTCACTGCGCATTATCAATGTCTTGCAGCGATAGAAATGGGGAAAGACACAAATGAGTGAGCGAGTAGACAAAAGCAAG
>NZ_JAJDMK010000421.1:0-225 GCF_020593575.1 Holdemanella sp. DFI.5.55 | reverse complement strand
GACAAGATGGCCCAGATCGTATCTGGCGTGGCAGAAGGCTGTCGTCAAGCCGGGGCGGCCCTGGTTGGCGGGGAAACGGCCGAGATGCCTGACATGTACAGTCAAGATGAATACGATCTGGCTGGCTATGCTACCGGTGTCGTTGATCAAGACAAGATGCTGACGACGGCCTTGCCAAAAGCTGGCGACGTTTTGATCGGGCTGGCCTCATCCGGGATTCACTCC
>NZ_JAJDMK010000420.1:0-225 GCF_020593575.1 Holdemanella sp. DFI.5.55 | reverse complement strand
CAAATACTGGGAAGATGCATCAAGTCAAGGTGCTGGATCTGCCTTATGGAAAGTTCAGGGACAAGGGGCTTCCCATCGATAATGTAAGCAATTACGACAGCACCCAGGAAAACATCGTCTATATCTGCGACGCGGAACAGATGCGCTACGCAAGGCTGCTTTTTGCGACGAAGCAGGGGATGATTAAAAAAGTAGAAGGAAATGAATTCCAGGTGGCTAAGCGCA
>NZ_JAJDMK010000419.1:0-225 GCF_020593575.1 Holdemanella sp. DFI.5.55 | reverse complement strand
TTCCTTTTCATTTAATTGTGGAACGTTTGAAATTGTTAATTTTTTTCTCATTTACCTTATAAAGCTTTTCTATGTTTCTTAGTCTTTCCATATGATAAAAGGATTCCAACATTCTATTTTTGAGATTATCATAATCCTGTTTTAAGTTTTCTATATCTTCTTCCGAATATTCCTGTTCACGTCCTTTTATCACATTATTTACATATTCCTCTCGACTATACTCAA
>NZ_JAJDMK010000418.1:0-225 GCF_020593575.1 Holdemanella sp. DFI.5.55 | reverse complement strand
ACAATTGGGGTTAGTCGTTCAGGTTTCTATAGCTATAAAAAGAATGAAAATCTACTTACGCAGACACAAATAAGAAATGAGCATCTTTAAAAAGAAATCAAGAAAATACATGAATAATCTTATGGTATATATGGATCACCAAAAATAACAGTATTACTAAATAAAAATGACGAAAACGTCAGTCAGAAACATGTATATAATTTAATGCATGTTATGGGAATAAAA
>NZ_JAJDMK010000417.1:0-226 GCF_020593575.1 Holdemanella sp. DFI.5.55 | reverse complement strand
GTCCGAACTATCCACCGCCCCATCCTGATTACAACCAGCCATTTCAGGAAACCTGAAACGGTCATGGTGGCATTTGACGGCAGCGCTACAGGCCACAAGACTGTACAGATGATTGCTTCAAGCCCGCTGTGCGAAGGCCTGCCAATTCATATCGTCATGGGTGGTAAGGACTCTGAAGAAAATCAGAACGAGCTGGAGAAAGCACGAGCCACATTTGCCTCTTCTG
>NZ_JAJDMK010000042.1:0-20237 GCF_020593575.1 Holdemanella sp. DFI.5.55 | reverse complement strand
AGATATTCTATCAGATTTTAAAAAGACTGTCGACAGTCACTTTGTCAACAGTCTGTAAGAAGATTCGATAATGAATCTTCTTTTTTTTCATGTTATAATATTAAATACAAAATTAAGATAATTGAGAGGAGAATTCGATGAGTTTACCAATTTATGTAATTGGACACAAAAACCCTGATACAGATTCAATTTGTGCTGCTTTAGCTCTTGCAGAATTAAAAAGACAGACTGGAATCAATGCGGTAGCTGCTCGTTTGGGGACTTTGAATCCAGAAACTAAATTTATATTAGATAAATTACATGTAAATATGCCAGTTTTATTAACGACTGCACGTTCAACGTTGGAAGAAATTGAAATTGATGATGCGGTGACAATTGAAGAAGGGCAAACGATTCGTCGTGCATGGGATTTATGCTTAGAAAATCATGTAAAGACTTTGTATGTTGTTGATGATAAAAATGAATATAAGGGTATGGTTACTTTAGGTGATGTTTCTAAGATTCAGATGCAGGATTTAAATATTACGAGTGAATTATTAAAAGAAACACCATTAGAAAATTTAGTTGCCAGTGTAAAGGGGTCTTTTATTTTAAAGGGAAATCTTGAAAGAAGTGGATTTGTTCGTATTGCGGACAAACGCTTGATGGATAGAGATCTAAAAGGTGCCATCATGGTTTTAAATGATCATGAAGATAGTATGATCAAGAGTATGGCAAAGGGTTGTGCTGTTATTGTCGTGGCAGAAAATTTTGTTCCAAATAGCTATATTATTGAAATGGCAAAACAAATGGGAGTTACTTTAATTAGTACGCCTTATAATATTATGAAAATCATTCAAATGATTTATCGTTCGATTCCGGTTGAATTGATTATGACTCCGGCTAATAAAGTGATTCGCTTTAATAAAAGTGAATATGTAGAGGATGTGGAACGTGAAATGTTGAAGACGCGTCACTCATCTTATCCTGTTGTGTTTCAGAAAAAAATATTGGGGTCTGTCGCTCGATATAACTTATTGAAGGCTGAAAAGAAACAGTTTATTCTTGTGGATCATAATGAAAAGAAACAGAGTATCAGCGATATTGAAACGGCGAATATTGTAGAGATTGTGGATCACCATCGTATTGGTGATATTGAAACAGATCGTCCAATTGTATTTAGAAATATGATAGTAGGTAGTTCTTGTACGATTGTTGGATTGATGTATGCAGAATATGGTGTTAAAATGCCTGAAATCATCGCAAAATTGATTGCGTATGGCATGATTAGTGATACAATGAATTTTAATTCACCAACATGTACGACAATTGATCGTAATTTGGCAAAGCGTTTATCAAGTGAATATGATATTGATTTTGATGCGATGGCTAAAGAATTATTCGAAAATACGGCTACGATTCGTGGAAAAGAATTCAAGAATATTCTTTACAATGATGTTAAAGAATATATGTTGAGTGGATATCACATTGCGGTAAGTCAGGTTTTTACGTTTGATTTGAGTATTGTGGATGAAATTAAAGAGGATTTCTTGAAGTACATGGATGAACAAAACACGATACATGAATATGACTTGATGTTGATGGTTATCACTAATGTCGAAGGTCGTGGTTCACGTTTCTTATATGTAGGTAAGTTATCGCATTTTGTTCGTGATGTCGTAGAAGAATTCAAGGATCAAGGATTTGTTTCTCGTAAAAAACAAATTGTGCCTCGTTTAGCACAAGAACTGGCATAAAGGGGGATTTAATATGGCAGTAGAAAAAAGATTAATGCATTATGCATCATTTGACACACAGTCAAGTGAAGAAAGTACAAGTGCACCTAGCACTGAAAAACAATTGATTTTAGCTCGTGAACTAAAGGCTGAATGTGAAAAATTAGGCTTTGATTCTGTTGAATTAACCGATACAGGTATTGTGTATGCATACCTAAATGCGAATACAGATAAGAAGATGGATCGTATTGGGTTTATTGCACATATGGATACGGCAACTGAAATTACGGGGGCGAATGTAAAGTGTCGTGTAATTTCAAAATATGATGGAAATACAATTCAATTAAATGAAGAGTATTCCATGTCTAAAGACGAATTTCCAGCTTTGGCAAACTGCATTGGAGATGATTTGATTGTTACAGATGGGACGACATTACTTGGTGCAGATGATAAAGCAGGAATTGCGATTATTTTAGAGGCTATGGAACAGTTGATTCGATCAGAAAAAGAACATGGATTTATTGCGGTTGCCTTTACTCCAGATGAAGAAGTAGGTCGTGGTGTCGAAAACTTTGAGTTAGATAAGTTTACCGTGGATTACGCGTTCACAATTGATGGTGATCGTATTGATTCGGTTGATTATGAGACATTTAATGCAGCACAAGCTATTGTCACATTTGATGGTACAAGCATTCATCCTGGAGATGCTAAGGATCGTATGGTCAATGCGAGTTTATTAGCAATGGAATATGCTTCGAGTCTTCCAAAAAAACAAACACCTTCACATACACAGGGGCGTCAAGGATTCTATCATTTAGTGGATATGGAAGGAATTTGTGAAGATGCAAAATTAACTTACATTCTTCGTAATCACAGTAAACAAAGTTTTATTGCACAAAAACAGAAGATGGAAGCAATTGCGGATAAGATGAATGAAAAATACGGAAATCGTGTTCATGTATCGATTCGTGATCAATACGAAAACATGCGTCAATATATGCATGGGGATATGCGTAGTGTGAATAAGGCAAAATATGCATTGCGTCAATGTGATGTAACACCAGTTAGTACACCAATTCGTGGTGGAACTGATGGTGCAATGTTGACGGCAAGAGGATTAATTTGTCCAAACTTAGGTACGGGTTCATTTAATCATCATGGTCGTTTTGAATTCGCAAGTATTCAAAAGATGGAAAAGATGGTTGAAATCGTATTAAAAATCGTTGAGTAGGAGGTTGTCATGGATTACGCTAAAGAAGCTTTAAGGCTACATGCTAAGTGGAATGGTAAATTAGAAACTGTTCCAAAAATGAAGATTGAAAATAGAGATGATTTATCGATTGCCTACACACCGGGTGTTGCGGCACCTTGTTTAGAAATCGAAAAAGATAAAAAGAACAGTTATGTCTATACGGGTAGAGCACATACTGTTGCGGTTATTAGTGATGGTAGTGCGGTTTTGGGATTAGGAAATATTGGTCCTGAAGCAGGTATGCCAGTAATGGAAGGTAAATGTGTATTGTTTAAGGCACTAGGAAATGTGGATGCCGTTCCATTATGCTTGAATACACAAGATACAGATGAATTGGTTCGGATTATTTCGAGCTTAGAGCCAAGCTTTGGTGGAATTAACTTAGAAGATATTGCGGCTCCTCGTTGTTTTGAAGTTGAAAAAAGATTACAGGAAAAAATGAATATTCCTGTTTTCCATGATGATCAGCATGGTACAGCTATTGTAGTTTGTGCTGCTTTGGTAAATGCTTTGAAATTGGCTGAAAAACAAAATTCAACAATCGTAATCAATGGTGCGGGCAGTGCTGGTGTTGCGATTGCGACTTTGATTTTAAAGATTGGTTTGGGTAATGTTATTTTAGTGGATAAGCAAGGTATCTTAACAGCTGATATGGATTTAACAAGTGGTCAAAGAGGATTGATTGATAAGTTAAATAAAGAAGGAAAAACAGGTTCTTTAAAGGATGCGTTAGTTGGTGCAGATGTATTGATTGGTGTTAGTGCAGGTCATATCGTATCTAAAGAAATGATTGCGTCTATGAATGAAAAGGCAATTGTATTCCCAATGGCGAATCCAGTGCCTGAAATTGAGCCGGAAGACGCAAAAGAAGCTGGTGCCTATATTGTGGGTACAGGTCGTAGTGATCATCCAAACCAAATCAATAATGTGTTGGCTTTCCCAGGTATCTTTAAAGGTGCATTAAAAGCAGGTGCAACTTGTATCAATGATGCGATGAAAGAAGCGGCTGTTTATGCGATCAGTTCAATGATTACAGAAGATATGTTGGATAGTGAACATATTATTGTTTCCGCTTTAGATCCAAGAGTTGCAGATGTTGTGGCTCAAGCAGTTGCAGATGCGGCAAAAGAAAGTGGTGTAGTGCGTGAGTAGAGTTGGTATTGTTGCAGAAGGTGGAGGTACTAAGGCTGCTTATTCTGCAGGAGTATTAAAATGTTTACTCGAACACGACATTATTCTTCCTTATTGTGTAGGAATTAGTGCGGGTACAGAAATTTTATTGAGTTATGTTTCAAAACAGGTAGATCGTTTAGAGGTTACAGGTGTTGATGCACCTTGTCAAAAGGGTGTAGTTGGATGGCGACCATTCTTTAAAGAAGGTTCGATCTTTGGTATTGAAGCTACGTATGATTTTATTGAGTCTAAAGTTCCATTGGATTTAGAAGCTTTCCAAAATAGTGAAACGCAAATGGAAGTAGGATTGTATAATCTAAAAACACATAAGGTAGAATATTTTAATAAGAGTTATATTGATAAAGATGAAACGTTGATCAAGGCAAGTTGTGCTTTGTTGCTTCTAGCTAAACCTTATAAGTTTAATGGGGAAATGTGGATGGACGCTGGTCTTGTAGATATGATTAGCATTGAACAAAGTCTTCGCGCTGGAAACGATAAGCATATAGTGATTTCTACAAAGGAAGAGGGCTATGTTCGTAAGCCGGCTCCCAAATGGCAATTGTGGCTGTCAAACTTGGTTTATAAGGATAAACAAATTACAGATGATTTAAGAAATCGTCATGTTCGCTATAAGGAACAGTGGGATAAGATTGCTGAACTTGAAAAAGAGGGTAAGGCATTGGTTTTGCGTCCTCATAAAGATCTTGGAGTCACTCGTTATACAACAGATCCAGAAAAATTGGGTCCTTGGTTTCAATTAGGATATGATGAAACTCTAAAGTGTATAGATCAGATTAAAGAATTCATTAAATAGAAAAACCTGGATTTCCAGGTTTTTCTTTTGCCACAACAATCATTTAAGGAGGTGTATTGCGGCATTAGTGACCACATTGTGCGAAGTGTTATATGTTTTAAACTACTAGAAAAGAGATTGTAGTCACATTTCTAATTATAGAGGTTCAATGTGAATTTATTATTAAAAATCAAAAATTCTTTTAAAAAGATTAGAAAGAGGCTATTATTAAGATATGAATGGTTATTTTTTTGATATGGATGGAACACTTTATAATAACAGGTTCCATGAAGTGAGTGAGAAAACTTTTAAAATGTTAAATGAACTACAAAGCCAAGGACACTTTGTAGCTTTATCAACGAGTCGTTGTCAATCTGAATTAAAGAATCTTCCTTCTTGTATGCGTTCATTTCAATTTGATTGTATGATCAGTGATGGTGGCGCTTTGATTTTGGATAAACAAAAAGAGATTCTTGAAATGAATTGCATTCCAAAAGAAAAAATGAGAAGTATAGATCAATTTTGTAAGGAACGAAACTTGGAATATCGTTATAGTACGAGAGGGGGAAATTATTTTGGTATGCCATATTCTAGTTTTGCGCATAATATATACTTTGAATTGTATCTGAACAGTCCAGTTTATAAACCTTATAAAGAGGATGAAGTGTTGAACGTTTTACTTTTTTGCCAAGGAGAAACAAAAGAGGCGTTAAGACCTTTGATCAAGGATTTAGGGTATGTTGAATATCCGGATTGTTTTGAATTGCGTGCGAATCAAGTAGATAAGGCAACGGCTGTGAAAAAAATCATGGTTGCTCATGCATTTGAAACAACGTATTGTTTTGGGGATGGAACCAATGACATTGATATGTTGAAGCTTGCCGACGTGGGTGTTGCGATGGGCAATGCATGTGATGCATTAAAAGAAGTTAGTGATGTTGTAATTGGAAGAGTGGATGAGGATGGTATCTACAATTTCTTAATGGGAAAATAAAAGCTGAATAGGAGGAGAATAAGATGGCTTATATTTTAGAGAATGATGTATTGAAATTGGAGTGTGCTGGAAAGGGTGGCGAAATGCTGCACTTAGTAAAGAAGAGTACAGATCATGAAACTTTATATCAAGGAGATCAGGGGTGGTCTGGTAGAAATCCTTCTTTATTTCCAATGGTAGGAAATACATATACAAAGGATTATGAGATTGATGGTAAAAAATATGCGATGAAAAATCATGGATTGATTCGTTATGCGACTTTAAAGGGTGAAAGTCAAGAAGATGAACTTGTATTTAGCTTAGATGCGAATGAGGATACGTTAGCTCAATATCCTTTTAATTTCCATTTTGAGATTGGATATAAATTGGATGGAAATAAAGTTTTAATTCAGTATCATGTAAAAAATAATGACTCTAAGGACATGCCTTTTGGGTTTGGTTTGCATCCTGCCTTTAAATTGGATGATGAGTTTTCTACGTATACTTTGGTATTTGAAAAAGAAGAAAATACGAAACAATTGTTGTTTGATCCTAGCTACGAAAAGAATGTAGAGTATCAGGATGTTGCATTTAAAGAATGGAAATTATCTAGAGAAGATGTAAAGAAGTATGCGACGATTATTTATAAGGATTTAAAATCAAATTATGTAACTTTAAAACATGGAGATGAAGAAGTGGTTCGCGTATCGATTGAGGGATATCCATATTTGGCTTTATGGACTCATGATAGTGCATCGGATTTCTTATGCATTGAACCTTGGTATTCCCATGGGGATTTCGAAAAAGAAACACCAGATTTCTATCATAGAGAAGGAACTATGGTTTTAAAACCAAATGAAGTGTGGTCTTGTTCATACTGGATCGAGGTACTTTAAGAAGGAGAAATCCTTCTTTTTTAATAAGAATTTGTATTTTTAAAGAACAAATTTGCACTTTTTAGTTTACTTTCACCTAAAATCTTTTATTTTGGTTAAAAACGGTTATAATGAAATTAGTTCAGAAGGAGAAAGAAAAATGTTCGGAAAAGAAAAATCAACTTGGGAAGAATTAAGTGGTATTTTTACTGCACAGGAAATCTACCAACAACCTGCCACTTGGGCAAAAACAATTGCTCAAATTAAAAATGAAAAGGAAGCTTTAAAGAAATTCATGGAACCTGTATTAAGTGATCCAGATTGTGATATCGTGTTTACAGGTGCTGGAACAAGTGAATATGTAGGTAATGCATTATATTCATATGTTAACCGTTATACTGGTTACCATGCAAAATCATATGCTTCTACTGATTTAGTAGAAACTCCAGAAAACTATTTATCAAGAAATAAAAAGACTTTATTAGTGAACTTTGGTCGTTCAGGAAACTCTCCTGAAAGTGTTGGCTCAGTACAAGTTGCTGATGAAGTATGTAAGGAAAATGTGTATCATTTATTCATTACATGTAACAAAGATGGGGCTTTAGCAAAAGCGGCAGCTACTCGTGACAATGCTTATGATATTAACTTAACACCAGAAACTCATGATCAGTCTTTCGCAATGACTTCAAGTTTCTCTAACATGATGTTGGCTGCATTATTATGTTTCCGTTTAGATGATATTGATGAAGTTGCAAAAGAAATGGAGAGTGTTATCGCTCAAGGACAAAAATTTGTTGATGAAGGATACAAAGTATGTGAAAATTTAGTTGCTGACTTTGCGGAATTTAACCGTATTGTATACTTAGGTGCAAATACATTGAAGGGTATTGCTCAAGAAAGTCAATTAAAAATTTGTGAATTAACTGCTGGTACAGTTACAACTACATTTGATAGTCCAATGGGATTCCGTCACGGACCTAAATCAGTTATCAACGATGAATGTTTAACAGTTGTTTATTTATCAGATGATGAATATCAAAGACAATATGAATATGACATTATTAAAGAAATGAGTGGACAACGCAAAAAGAACCGTTTAGTTGCAGTTTCTAGTCATGCAGATGCTGAAATCGAAGGATTAGTAGATACATTCATTAACTTTGATTTAGATGCGCCAAAAGATAATATTTTCTTAGGATTTGACTATATTTTAGTTGCTCAGGTTATTGCGTTATTTAAATCATTGAGCTACAAGATTACACCAGACAATCCATGTCCAACAGGTGAAGTAAACCGTGTTGTTAAGGGTGTTACTATTTACCCATATACTGCAAAGTAAGAATTTAGAGGAGAAAAAAGAAGATGATAGGATTAATTGTTACTGGTCATGGCCACTTTGCGACAGGTTTAACTACAAGCTTAAACTTGATTGCTGGAGATGCAAAAGAATATGTTGCTGTAGATTTTGAATCCACAGATTCAACGGATGATTTAGCAAAAAAATTAACAGATGCTATGGATTCATTAAAAGACTGCGAAGGAATCATTGTGTTAAGTGATTTAGCTGGTGGTTCTCCATTCAAAACGGCTGTTGAAATTGGATTCCCAAGAGGAAACGTAGAAGTTGTTGCAGGTACAAACTTAGGTATGTTAGTTGAAATCAACTTAACTCGTACTTTCTCTGAAGATGTTCATGCTTTAGCTGAATCAGCTTGCAACGTTGGAAAAGATCAAGTTATGCGTTATGTATTCCAACACATTGAGCAAAACGACGATTTTTCAGATGGTATCTAATATTTAAGCTAGGCTTTGCCTGGCTTTTTTTGTAAAAACTTTTCAAACATCTGAAAATGAGGTATGATATTTTCATATACGGAGGTATTTAGAATGGATTATAAAGGAAGAATTGAGGCATCTATTCAAGATCATTTAGATGCATATATGGATATTGTAAAAACGCTTTATGATAATCCGGAAACAGGGTTTCAGGAATATGAAACACAAAAGGTTTTAGTGAAATATTTAAAGGATGCGGGCTTTGATGTAAAGGCTGGTGTTGTAATCGATACAGATTTTGTGGCTGAATACAAATCATGCAAAGGAGGTCCAACAATTGCATTTATGTGTGAATATGATGCATTACCAGAAGTAGGACATGGATGTGGACATAATTTAATTGCAGGAATTGGTATTGCAGCAGGTGAAGCTTTAAAGAGTATTGTTGATGAAGTAGGCGGAACTGTTCGTGTCGTAGGTACGCCTGGTGAAGAAAACTTTGGTGGAAAAGTGAAAATGAGTGAAGCTGGTGTGTTTAATGATGTAGATGCAGCTTTAATGGTTCATCCAAGTACAGAAAATGGTGTCGGATCTAGATCATTAGCTATTTTACCAATTAAGTATGAATTCTTTGGTAAGAATGCGCATGGATGTCGTCCTCAAGAGGGGCACAGTGCATTAGATGCAGCGATTAGTACATATACACAGATTTCAATGTTACGTCAATTTGTGACTCCAGGATCATATATTCATGGAATTATTCGCGACGGAGGTTTAGCTGCCAATGTAATTCCTGCTTATGCAAGTATGGAGTATTATTTTAGAGCAACTACGATGGCATATTGTAAAGAGATTGCAACTCGTGCAGAGGATTGTGTGAAGGGTTCTTGTATTGCAAGCCAAACAACTTACAAAACAAGTATGTATGAATGTCCTTATGAAGATACAAAAATCAACTATACACTAGCTGATATGTTGACAGAAAAATATAAAGAGCTAGGAGTCGAGCAAATTAATCCGGTTGATGAAATTCCATGTGGTTCTACAGATGTTGGAAGTGTAAGTTATGTTTGTCCAACAATTCAGGGAACTATCAAAATCGCAGATTGCTCAGTTGCTGGTCATTCTAAAGAAATGGCGGCTGCAACAATTAGTGAAGATGGAAAAGCTGGATTAGTAACAGCAGCTACAGCTATTGCGTTAATTGGTTTAGATTTGATTACTGAACCTGAAAAGTTAGAAAAAGCAAAAAAAGAGTTTAATCAATAATTATTAAAGCTGGTTTCTTTGTAGAAATCAGTTTTTAATTTGCATAAATCAGTAATCTAAACATTATTTATTGACAAAATGTACAAGTAAATTAAAATCAAATATAGAACATATTTGGAGGTAATTAATGAAGGCTGCAATTTTTGATATGGATGGATTATTGTTTGATTCAGAATTGATTTTTGATCGTGCATGGCAAATGAATGCTGATAATTATGGGTTTGTATTGGATCCTAAGATGCAAGAAGAACTAAGAGGCTGTTCAGGCGTTGTAATGCGAAATATTGTAAACCGGTATTTGCCTAATCAAGATGCATTTGTTTTACAAAAGGAATTATTTGAGAATGCATTGTCTTTGGAAAGAGAATATGTTCCTATGAAGCCTGGTGTTTTTGAGATACTGGATTATTTTAAAAGTGAAGATTTTAAATTGGCTGTTGCGAGTAGTTCTCCACAAGATATGATTGAGAATAATTTAAGGGTGTCAAGACTTGAAACTTATTTCGATGTAATTGTGAATGGTTCAGAAGTGTCTAAGGGTAAACCCAATCCAGATATATACTTACTAGCATGTGAAAGGGTTGTGGTTTGTCCAGAGGAATGCTATGTTTTTGAAGATGCTAGAGCTGGGGTAGCGGCAGGAGTTGCTGCTGGATGCAAAACAATCATGATTCCAGATTTAGTACAACCGACTATAATCGAAAAAGAAACTGCATATGGAATATATGATGATTTGAATTTGGCTTTAGAGGATATAAAGAAAAAACGTTTGTAAGTGGCTTTTAAAAAGTCACTTATTATTTTCGATAAAATGTAAGCGTATTCTCTTTACAATGTGTGCAATGTAATGTATTCTAAGAAATGTAGTATATTATTGTGCACTAAAAACAAGGAGACATGAAATGAAAGCAATCGAAAAATTAAATGTTATAGCAGATGAGTTTTTTAAAGAGATTACAGATTCTATAATAGGGGATATCAAAAAGACAACAAACAAGAGTATTCATGCAAGTCAAATTAAGCCTGGATTAAATTATAAAAAGGTGTTACCAAATCGATTTAAAGGAAATTCAGAGGTGACAGTTAAAGTGTTATCTTGTATTCCATTAAAGGAATATTCTTCTGTATTTGAGAGTGATGTGGATCGTACATATGTAACATATCGTATAGAAAATATATTAGAGGATGGTATAGAAGCATCTTATGAAGAAAGGTATGAGACAAAAAAGGGAAATGGTACGATTCGTTCACAAAATGGATTGTTTGGACAGAAGTATTTGGATAAACAAAGTTTTAAAAAGGGCAAAAAATTATTGAAGAAAATTGAAGATTATATCATTCAACATAGGGATAAATAATTATGGTTAAACTAGAAAAATCACAAAAAGAATTTTTAATGTTACTTTTAGAGAATGAAAATCCGCAATCCATTCAATCGATTCAAGACCAGTTAGATATTAGTCGTCGGACAGTTTACTATATTGTTAATAAAATTAATGATATTTTCTATGAATTACGTATGGAACCGATTAATAATAAGCGTGGACATGGATATTATTTAACAGCGGATCAAAAAAAAGTTGTGGATTCGATATTGCATTCCGATAGAACTTTACAAAATTTATCTCCAGATGAAAGAGTTCATTATTTGATTTGTTGGATGATGTATCCTAAGACTAATATTCATATAGAAAATATTATGGAATTATTTGATATTTCTCGTAACTCTGTTTTTAATGATTTAAAGGATTTAAAAAGTGAAATTGAGAAGTATGATGTATCTTTATATTTTGATATAAAAAATGGTTATATGATAAATGGACAGGTTTTTAGTAAGAGAGCATTGTTGTTGTATTATCTAAAAATCTTATTGAAAAAAATACATTATAAGAGTATTGAATTTTTGGATGTTTCAGAAGTAGAAACTTTTTATTCACGTTTACAGCAAATTTCATTAAAGATGCATAATGAATATGATGATTATAATCTTTTAGCAATCGCATGTTTATTGAATATTGTTCATTATGTGGATGAAAAATTTGATCTTTCAATATTAGAATTAAGAGATCTTGAGAAAACAGAAGAATTACATATGATCGATAAATATTTTCAAGATTTGAATGTACATGAACGATTATATTTAACGATTCATTTACTTGGGTCTAAAGCAGGTAGTGTTATTCGTTTAGATGATAGCCAAAGAGATATCCAATTGTTTGAATTAGCATTGCATTTAGTTGATTTATTTGAGCGCCAGACTTCTTGTGATATTAGCGAGAAGAATGAACTTGTTAATTCTTTATACATGCATTTTAAATTGTCGATGTATTATTATCAGCTATCCATACAAATTTCGAATACATTATTAGAGGATGTAAAGGAAAATTATGGCAATTTATATCAAATGATAAAAAATTTATGTGAAAGCATGGATGATGAATTTCCTTTTATTCTTACAGATAGTGAAATATCATATATAACAATGCATTTTGGCGGTCATTTAAAACAAGTACAGGGTAAATTTTATGCGCTAATTAGAGTGTTGATTGTTTGTCCGAGTGGTATATCAACTTCAACTTTGTTGAAACGAGAAGTAGAAGATCTTTATGCGAATGTAACTGTTATTGCTGCAACAGCTGCAGAGAATATAGCGCAATATAAAGAAAATATTGATTTCATAGTATCGACAATTGATTTGGATACAGATATTCCTTGGATCAAGGTTAATGCGATATTGACGAAGGATGATAAGTCAAAGATTGCATCAATGATGTCATTGAATATGCAAACGTATAAATTAAATAAAGACAATTTTTCTGGTTTGTTTTCAATTATACAAAAATATGTAGATCCAATTCAGATGAAAAATTTGAAAAGAGATGTGTATGATTATTTTAGAGAGGGAAATTTAATTGTAGATGTTGTAGAGGAAAAACAATTACGTTTAAAAGATATCATGTATAGGGATCATTTGATTCGTATTGATAAAGATATTATGTGGGATGAAGCAATTCGTCTTGCGAGTGTTCCTTTATTAAAAACAAATATCATCACAGAAAATTATATTAATGAAATGATTGGGTTAGTTCGAGATTATGGTCCGTATATTGTCATAAAAAATCGTATTGCGATTGCCCATGCAAAAACAGAAGCTGGAGCGAATGCACTTGGAACAGCTTTGTTGATAAATAAGAAAAATATTCAGTTTGAAGATGATTTAAATATTCATTATTTATTTGTAATATCGAGTTCAAATCCCAAGGAACATCTACAAATACTAAAGGATATTTCGATGTTAGCATCAGATGATATAGATTTGAATGCACTACTTGATAAAAATGTAGATGAGATTATGGAATTGATAAAGAAGATGGTTAATCGTACTTAAAAACAAAGGTTTATATGCCAGAAATGGTGTGTAAGCCCTTTTTTATGTTGATAAACATTAATAAATGCAATTTATTTTGCATAAAACTATTGAGTACAACAAATTGCACAAACAAGTTCAAACTTCTTGGACTATTTTAAAAAATGGGTTCAACGTATAATACAGACATAAAGAAGTGCACATCTTTAGAAGAGCTTGATATTCAATATTTATATTTTGAACAAACTCGAAGTGAGTGAGGTAGAAAGATGGATGAATTTATTTTGATGAATAATTTCCAAATTGATGCGAATGAAATTGACTGGCATAAAGCAACTAAAAAGGCAATTACTCCATTAATTGAAAATGGCTTTGTAAAAGTTGAATATGAAGAAGCAATCATGGAAAATCTAAAAAGAGCTGGAAGTAAATTCATTATTTCTCCTTACATAATTCTTCCACATGCTAGACCTGAGCAAGGCGTAAACAAAAATGCAATTTCTGTTCTGCTTTTAAAACATTCTGTCTATTATGAAAATTCGAGGGAGCCAATAAGACTGATTGTTGTGCTTGCTTCTACAGATTCCGTTTCACATCTTGTGATGTTGAAAAAGGTGGCAGAGATTTTAAATAAGGAAAACAACGTCAGTGATATTTTAGAGTCAGAAACGATTAGAGAGCTCTATGAGAAATTTGCTTAAAAAGATAGATTGGAGAAGAAAATATGGAATTTAAATTTGTACCAGATTTGGTAACAACAAATTTAAGCGCAGATGATAGTTCGGATGCAATAAATAAATTGAGTAAGTTATTAACTGCAAAAGAATACGTATCTGAAGAATATGCTGGAAAAGTAATTGAGCGTGAACAAGAGTATCCTACAGGATTACAGACAAAAGGCCCTGCAATTGCGATTCCACATGCATTTGATGATGGCATTAAAGGAAATCATGTTGCAATTGGTGTTTTAAAGAATCCAGTCAAATTCCATAGTATGGAAGACATGGATGCTGAAGTAGATGTAAAAATTATGTTTATGTTGGCAATTGGTGGATCACATGAACAGTTGGCAATGCTTCAATTCTTAATGAAGGTGTTCCAGCATGAAGAATTACTTAACACTATAGCTACTACAGATTCAGATGAAAAAATCTGCGATTGCTTAAATAAATATTTAGAAGAATTGGGGGAAAATTAATATGAAAAAAGTTGTAATTGCTTGTGGAGCTGGATTAGCTACATCAAGTATGGTTAAGTCTAAAGTTGAAGATATCTTAAAGAAAAATGGTATTCAATTTAAGACAATTCAATGTACTTTAACAGAAGTAGATAACTACGATGGAGATGTTGATTTAATTATTACTACAATGAGAGTTCGTAAAAAATATAAATCTCCAGTCATTTCTGGAAGTGCTTATTTATCAGGCGTAAATGAAGATGCTGTAACAGAACAAGTCTTAGAAGTTCTAAAAAAATAAAAATCAAAATAGAAAATAAAAATTAGAGGAGAAAAATAATGCAAGTCGTAATGGATGTTATATCGTACATCGTTGGATTAGGAAGTTATATCTTTGTTCCTATGTTGATGTGCTTAATCGGTTTATTATTTGGTTTATCAATTCCTAAAGCTATTAAAGCTGGAGCTACTGTTGGTATCGGTTTAGTTGGTGTTAGTATTGTTTCAACATTGACAGCTAACTCATTGGGACCAGTTATTAATGAAGCTGTAAATGTTCTTCACTTAAATTTAACAGCAATTGATGTTGGTGGATCTCCTGCAGCTGCCGTTGGATTTGGTGGTTTAGTTAGTGCAACATTAATTGTATTTGTTATCGTAGTAAACGTAGTTATGGTTGCTTTAAAACTTACAAACACAATTAACGTTGATATTTATAACTTCTGGTATTTTGGAATCACTGCTGGTTTTGTTGATTTAATTACCGGAAACTTCTGGTTAGGTATCTTAGCTGGTGTAAGTCACGCTATTTTAGGCTTAAAGGTTGCAGATATCATGGCACACCGTACTCAACAAATTATTGGTATTGAAGCAATTGCTATTCCTCACGGATTTGCAGCAGCAAGTGCTCCATTCTTCATGGTGTTAGATAAAATTTATGATCGTATTCCTTATTTCGCTCACAAACCAATCGAAGATGATTATGTAGAAGACGAAGGAAAAGGATTTACTCACATAATTGGAGCTATCTTCGGTGAAAGAATTTATTTAGGTTTGATCATGGGTATGTTCTTTGGTATCGTTGCTGGATATGATTTCAAAGGTATTGCTGATGTTACAATCAAAACTGCAGCATTGATGGAATTGTTCCCAATGGTTGTTAAGATGTTAGTAAATGGTTTAATTCCAATTTCTAACCAAGCTAAGTCATTCTTCGTTAAACACTTCCCAGATCGTTCATTAAATATCGGTCTAGATTCAGCTGTTACAATTGGTCACCCAGTAACAATTTCTGTTGGATTCTTAATGATTCCATTCTTCATGATTTTCGCAGCAATTTTACCAGGAAACATTACTCTTCCATTAGGTGAAGTTCCATTTGCAGCATTCTATGTATGTTTCGCAACAATCGTACACCGTGCTAACAAACGTCGTACTATCATGTCAAGTTTGATTTTCTTGCCAATCGTACTTTACATTTCAAGTTGGGCAGCTCCATTATTCACTCAACTTACTAAAGGTGCTGGTATGGATTTAGTTGCAAAAGGACAATTCGCAACAACTACTGCTTTAGGTAACCTATTCATCTTGATTCCAACATTATTAGCTGAAGTACCAGGAGTGGGATTCGTATTGTTGATCGCATTAGATGTTGTAGTTATCTTTGGTGGTAAAGTATTAGAAAAATACTATGCAAAAGAAGATGCAAAATTTGAAGAAACAATTGGTATTGAATCAATGTAAATCGTAAGGAGTGAATATAATGAAAAAAGTAAAAATTGGTGTTGTAGGTGCAGGTATTTATGGAAATTATCACATTCATACATATGCATGTGATCCAAATGTAGAAAAAGTTGTATTCTGTGACTTGAACGACGAACGTAAAAAAGCTGCAGAAGAAAAATATGGTGTAAAAGGATATTCAACTGTAAAAGAAATGGTTGAAGCTGAAGCATTAGATGCTGTAAGTGTTGCTACTTCAGACCCATATCACTTTGATCCATGTAAAGATGCAATTGAAGCAGGAGTTAAATACTTATTGATTGAAAAACCAATGGCTTTAACAGTGAAAGAATGTGAAGAGTTAATTGAATTAGCAGAAAAGAACAATGTTAAGATTTCAGTTGACTTCCACAAACGTTGGGACCCAGCATATAACTGCATTAAAGATGACATTAAATCAGAAGATAAGAAGATTATCAGAGGCTATATGGCATTAGATGATGTCATCGCAGTTCCAGAACAATGGTTTACTTGGACTGACAAATCATCTCCAGCATGGTTCTTAGGTGTTCACTGCTATGACTTGATTCGTTACATTACTGAAAGCGAAGTTGAAAAAGTATATGCAGTTGGAAACAAAGAAGTGTTGAAGAAAAAAGGCTATAACACTTGGGATAACTTACAGGCTGTTCTTACTATGAAAGATGGAAGTAACTGGACAGTTGAAACAAGTTGGATTTTACCTAATACTTTCCCTAAATCAAACGATGGACAATTAGTAATTCTAACAGAAAACAAATATTTCAAGAATGAGTCATATCGTGGTGTTAAATCGTATTCAGACAAGAAACAAGGCATTCCAAACTATATTTTCATGAATTTCGTCGAAAACAGCGCTAGTGGATTTGGATTAGAACCAATGCAAGAATTCGTATCTGATATTGTAAATGGTAGAGAATTTAGAACATCAGCATTCGATGGATTGCAGGCAACTAAAATTGCTGCAGCTGTTCATGAATCAGCTGAAACAGGAAAGGTAATTTATTTGTAGAAGAGTGTATTATACACTCTTCTTTAAGGATATAGAGTATGTTGAAAATTGAATCTAATAAATTAACAGTTTGTATTGATGAATTAGGTGCTCAAATGAGTTCTATATATTTAAAGGAAGATGGGACAGAATTTCTTTGGCAGAAAGATCCAGACTATTGGAAAAGTAGTGCTCCTGTACCATTTCCAATTATTGGTAAATTAAATAATATGGAAACTCTATTTGATGGAGAAAAATATTCTATGAAATCAAATGGGATTATCCGATATGAAATAATACCGGTAGTTGAAAAACAAGATTCATTTGTAGAATTCTTATTTACTAATACTGAAGATACTAAAAAGATGTATCCGTTTGATTGTAGAGTAAAAATTAGATATGAATTAATTGATAATAAATTAATTGTAACGACTCATATCATGAATGATGATAATAAAACGATGTATTTCAATTATGCAGGACATCCTGGCTTTAGAACTCCTTTATATGATAATGAAACTTGTAATGATTATTATATTGAGTTTGAAAAAAATGAACGCGTAGGTGTATTTGCATTATCTGATTCAGGTCAATTATTACCAGAAACAGTTCCTTTCTTTGAAAATGAAAATAAGTTCTTTATTCGAAAAGATTTATTTATGAAAGAAGCTTTAGGATTTAGACATCCTGTATCTAATTCAGTTAGTATTAAGAGTATTACAAATTCTCATGAAGTAAAATTAAACTTTGAAGGTTTTGACAATTTAGCCATATGGTCTCCATATGTTCAAGACAAAGACTTGAAATTTGTATGCCTTGAACCATGGGTAGGACATTCTGATTATATGGGAAATGTCGGAGAATTTAAAAATCGTGACGAAGTCGCTAGCTTAGAAGCAGGTCAATGTAAAGAATATACTTATACAATTGAAATTAAGTAATTGGAGGCACAAATATGTTTGGTAAAGCAAAAGAAGAATGGGAAGGATTAACTGGTGTTTATACAGCAACAGAAATTATGCAACAACCTTCCACTTGGAAAAAGACAGTTAAACAAATTAAAGAGGACAAAGAAAATATCAAAGCATTTTTAGATAAAGTGTTAAGTTGTGATGATTATGACATTATTTTAACGGGTGCAGGAACAAGTGAATATGTTGGAAATAGTGTGTTCCCTTATTTAAATGATAAATATGATTTTAAAGTAAAATCTTATGCAACTACGGATTTGGTAAATTCTCCTACAAAATATTTATCTAAAACGAAACCAACATTATTAGTATCTTATGGTCGTAGTGGAGATTCTCCTGAATCAGTTGGAGCTCTTAAAGTAGCAAATGCAGTTTGTGAAAATATTTATCATTTAGCAATTACTTGCAATAAAGATGGAGCTCTTTCTAAATATGCAGAAAAAGAAGAAAATGCTTATGCAATTGATTTGACCCCTGAAACATTGGATAAGAGTTTTGCGATGACTTCATCATATACAAATATGATGTTGGCAACAGTTCTTTGTTTTCAGTTAGATAAGCTAGATGAAATCGAAAAATATGTAAATGAAATCTGTGATTCAACTAATTATACATTGGAAAACGATTGGAAAAAAATTTCTGATTTAGTTAGTAGTTATGATTTTAATCGTATTGTTTATTTAGGGTCTAATAGTTTAAAAGGTGTTGCACAAGAAAGTCAATTGAAAATGCTTGAGTTGACACAAGGTGCTGTAACAACGATGTTTGATTCACCTATGGGATTTAGACATGGTCCAAAGTCAGTTGTGAATGATAATACTTTGACTGTGGTATATGTGAGTGATGATGAATATACAAGAAGATATGAGCTGGATTTGATTAAAGAAATGAGTAGTCAAAGAAAAGGAAACAAATTAGTAGTCGTAGGAAATCACATTGAAGAATTGCATGAATTAGCTGATTTTAGTTTCGATATTGATTTGCCTGAATCTTTAGATAATTTCTTCTTAGGATTAAACTATATCGTATATGCTCAAATTACAGCATTATTCAAATCGATTCATGTTGGTATTACACCAGATGATCCATGTCCAAGTGGAGAAGTTAATCGTGTTGTTAAAGGTGTAACAATTTATGATTTATAAAATTACAAATCAAGCAGGATAATCTTGCTTGATTTTTTTCTAAATAACTGAAAGGAAGAAATGTATGATATTAGAAGTTTGTGCTGGTAGTTATAGTGATTGTGTGAATGCCTATCGTGGTGGAGCAACCCGCGTTGAGTTAAATAGTGCGTTGAGCTTAGGTGGGTTAACACCGTCTGTTGCAACTTTACGTAATGTCAAAAGGGAAATGAGTTTAGAAGTGGCATGCATGGTTCGTAATCGAGCTGCTGGTTTTTGTTATTCAAATAGAGAAAAAATTGTAATGCTAGAAGATACAAAAATATTATTGGAAAATGGTGCGGATGCCATTGTGTTTGGGTGCTTGACTAAAAATAGAGAAGTTGATGTCGAATTTGTACGCAAAATGGTGACTGTAATTCATAGTTTTAATAAAAAAGCAGTATTTCATAAGGCGATTGATGTTTGCGAGAATTACACGTCGTCAATTGAAAAGTTAATTGAATGTCATGTAGATCGTGTGTTAACGAGTGCACAAAAAAGAACAGTATTAGAAGCAAAAGAAGAAATAAAATATATAATCGATACGTATGGAGAAAAGATAGAAATCTTACCTGGTGGCAGCATCAATATTGATAATGTTTCAGAGATTGTTAATTATACGCATACAAATCAAATTCATTCATCTTGTAAAGATTTTCATCAAGATCATACGACATCATATGGAGTCATTTCATACAGTTATTTAGATGGTACGGATAATTATGAGTGTGTATCGTTGATCAAGGTAAAGGAATTAAAAAAGCGGTTAGATAATTTAAAAAATAGAAAAATGTGAAAGGGAACAGATTTGAATGTTCCTTTTTCTTATGAAACGGTTTTTAATTTAGACTTTTAAGAAGATTTTGTGATAAAAATGTGTTTTTTTAGCCAATTTTTATAATTGTTAGTGATAAATAATAAAAGGCTCTGTCACAACAAATGGTTGATTTTTGACGAGAAATAGCGTACAATAAT
>NZ_JAJDMK010000416.1:0-226 GCF_020593575.1 Holdemanella sp. DFI.5.55 | reverse complement strand
ATACGTTTTGGGTTCAGTCAACTTTCAGGGTTAACGACATTAGGGACAACACTTGCAGGTGAAGTGTTTGATGAAGCTCAAGGAATATATCTTTATTCTGAAGGGCATAACTCGATGTTGATGCTACTCTTTGGGGTATTCTGTATCTTTGTCATTATAGGATTCTTTGCAATCTACTTCATGAGTGTACGAGGCGCAATTGCGAATCAAAAACTTATTGAAGAAG
>NZ_JAJDMK010000415.1:0-226 GCF_020593575.1 Holdemanella sp. DFI.5.55 | reverse complement strand
AGACTATGCTGAAGCGTTACGATGGTCTGGTGGCCAGCGCAGAAGAAATCGGCGTAATGCAGTTTGAAAAACACCGCCGCTACCGCAATCGCGCCTTTGAGGTACTTAATGATCCGGATGCAACGATGGCAGCGATGCATCGTCAGGCAAATTATCTGGAAGGACAGATTCAACGCTTAGAAGAACGCATGCAGCAGCGAATGTTTTAACTCTAGTTATCTATTAA
>NZ_JAJDMK010000414.1:0-226 GCF_020593575.1 Holdemanella sp. DFI.5.55 | reverse complement strand
AACGAGTTGGGTTAACTCAATCCTTTAAACATTTAAATGAGAAAGAATCCAGAATGAAACAGTTAGATATTAGTATTTTAGCAGTATTGTTAGCGGAATCATGTAATATTGGATTTTCTCCAGTTTCCAAAAATAATATTGATAGTTTGAAGTATGATAGGCTCACCTATGTAGCTCATCAATACTTACGTATTGATACCTTAACTGCAGCTAATCAAAAAATTAT
>NZ_JAJDMK010000413.1:0-227 GCF_020593575.1 Holdemanella sp. DFI.5.55 | reverse complement strand
AGCAGAACCGCCTGGTAGATAGGCAAGCGGGATAATTTCGATATTAATGATTTCAACGCTGGTTGGATCCGCGCCAGCACTGATTGCATTGCTGACTGCCTCGTTTTTGGCTTTTTTTAGTACTTCTTCTTTATCTTTGCCTTCAAAGCTGTAGATTCGGTTAACGTCGCCACTGACTTGTCCCAAAGCCGCACCCACTGCATTGGCTGCATCATAGTGGTCTGGAC
>NZ_JAJDMK010000412.1:0-227 GCF_020593575.1 Holdemanella sp. DFI.5.55 | reverse complement strand
GATCGACACGGCCAACACATTGACGCGATTCTGCGCGATGGTGGGCATCGCGGTGGTGCTGATCGGCGCGATACTCGGCACCATTCTGGTGCAAAGCACGCTCGCGCCCTTGAAGCGGATTGAAAAAACCGCCGCGAAAATCGCCGCGGGAGATCTCAGCCAACGTGTGCCAGACCTGCCGGAAAGCACGGAGGTCGGCTCTCTGTCCATGTCGCTGAACACCATGC
>NZ_JAJDMK010000411.1:0-227 GCF_020593575.1 Holdemanella sp. DFI.5.55 | reverse complement strand
GCCCGATTAAAGTTAAAGCTGCCATAAGAAAGGTCTGCCATTTCCCACATCTGCTTTAAAGTCACATGCTTAGGATAGAGACTGACCTCGCTCATCAGATAAAACTGCGTTAAGGCCGCGTCATTGTCATTGATATCATCATTGCCCAGCTTAATCGTGCCGTTAGTTGGCAGAATTCGATTAACGATCAGATTCAATAGCGTTGACTTGCCAGCTCCATTGCGTCC
>NZ_JAJDMK010000410.1:0-228 GCF_020593575.1 Holdemanella sp. DFI.5.55 | reverse complement strand
TAAAAAAAGATGATAAAGCGATTAGTGAAACAGTTGGTGCCAGTTGGCCGTTGCTTTTAATTTTTTTGAAAATTGGTCGTAATCGCTGAAATAAAGGCATTTGGTGACGAGAAAGCTGAATTTTCATAACGATTTACTAAAAAAACGCAATTGACAAAGTGACCAACAGCGAGTATCTTTATTTGCGATGAATGAATGTCCTTTAAGTTTAGTCCAGAGAGGCTAGCA
>NZ_JAJDMK010000409.1:0-228 GCF_020593575.1 Holdemanella sp. DFI.5.55 | reverse complement strand
TGTTTTTTCAGCTCGGGACTGTTTATTTATTCCCGTCAACAATCTTTGCCAACTGTCATTTTGCCCTAATCAGCCATTATTTTTTGTTGATTCTGCTAATTATCGGTCAGTGAGCCTTGTCAGACCCGAACTTCATGATTTCTTCAAATTTGTGGTTTAGGGCATTTTCTGCTAAGATAGCGGCAAATCTTTCAAGGAAAGGACCACCATGCTCAGGCGTGGCTCAAA
>NZ_JAJDMK010000408.1:0-228 GCF_020593575.1 Holdemanella sp. DFI.5.55 | reverse complement strand
AAACATATTTCCGTTCTGTGCCAGTGAAATACCGATACCAACAGCAATTACCCGCAGACAGCCGACAAATACAGAGTCACCGATTCCGCTCAGCGGCCCCATCAGTGCCGTCTTGATACTGGAAATCGCCTCTCCGTCCACCTCGCCACGTGATTTCATTTCCTCCATGGATGCCACAATGCCGCCAACGAACGGAGCAAGCTGCGGTGTGATATTAAAGAACTCGAC